>JBDSGI010000579.1:0-4137 GCA_039919035.1 Opitutaceae bacterium | reverse complement strand
TATTTCGCCTGCACCAAGATCAAGGCCCTCTTCGGCTACGACGATGCGCTCGACGTCCTTGGCGTGCATGGCGTCGGCGGCTTCGTTGGCCTGCTTGTCACCGGATTTTTCGCCACCTCCGCCGCCAATCCCAACCTCGTCACGAATCTTTCGCAGATCGTCGGCGTCTCGCTCTGGCAGGAGCAGGCGAAGGGGATTGCCGTCACGCTGATCTGGACGACCGTGGGCACGGCGGTCATCGCCGGAATCGTGAAACTTGCCCTTGGCCTGCGCCCCACCATTGAGGCCGAGACCGAAGGCTTGGATTTGAGCGACCACGGCGAAGAGGCCTACATCTTCGATCCAAAATCCTGAATCTCACCCTTCAATATTTTCCCATGAAACTCATCATCGCCATCATCAAGCCGTTCAAACTCGAAGACGTGAAGCAGGCGCTCGCCACCGTCGGCATCGAAGGCATGACCGTAACCGATGTGAAGGGCTTCGGTCGCCAGAAGGGTCACACCGAAATTTACCGCGGCAGCGAATACACCGTGGACTTCCTGCCCAAGGTGAAACTCGAAATCGCCGTCAGCGATGAACTCGTCGGCCCCGCCATCGACGCCATTTGCAAGGGCGCGAAAACCGGGAAAATCGGTGACGGAAAAATCTTCGTCGTGCCGTTAGAAGAAATCGTGCGCATCCGCACCGACGAGCGCGGTGAGACGGCGGTCTGAGGCCTTGGGATGGCCTCAGTGCGGCCGCGAAGGTCGCTTCATCCGCCGGCTGGGCTCCGTCATTTCTTCATCGGAGGTGCGGCCGGCGTTTCTGCCGTCACAATCCGGATTACATGGTAAGCCGCGCGGGTCGTGCCGACGTTGCGCATCCCGTGGAGATCGTTGGACGCGAAAAAGAAGACTGAACCCGGCCCGCCGCTTTGCGCCACGCCGTTAATCGTGGCCTCGACCGTGCCCTCCTTGACCAAGATGATTTCTTCGTCGAGGTGGCGATGCGCCGCGTGAGACGCCTCGCCCACGTTTACCGTCGTGATGTGACTTTGAAGTTTCTTGAGCGTGACCGTCGAACCTTCGAACACGCTGCGGCGCTCCCCGACCTTCGAGGTAGTCACGTCAAGTTTCGTCCAATCGTGGACTCCGGACAGGAGGGTAGGGGCTTGGTTTTGCTCCGTCGGGGAGTGGGTCGCCCGAGTCGCTAGGTTGATTACCCAGTAGGTGGCTCGGCTCGCGCCGACGTTCAGCACGCGGTGGGCGTCGTTGGAGGCATAGAAGAACGTCGAGCCTGGCCCGGCGTTTTGCGTCCGGCCGTTGATATGCACCTCCACGGTGCCCTCCTTCATGATGATGAGTTCCTCCTGTGGATGCCGGTGCGGTTCATGCGAAGCCTTGCCCGGATTAAGAGTTGTGATGTGGCATTCAAATACCGCAAGCGTCGGTGTCGCATGGTTGGCCACGTCACGGCGCTCGCCGTTTGGCGTCACCTTAACCGCCAGATTTTCCCAGCGAAAGACAGTGGAACTCATGGGTGGCTTGGGCGCGGGCGGTGTGGTTTGAGCGGACAATCGCGGACCCTGCGCGGAGGCGAGGGCCACTAGGGTGGCGAAGCAAAGCAAAAGAGGGCGCGGCATGATGCGAAAGACGAGCGAGAGTCAGGTAGGTTTTAGGCAAACCGGGAATTTCATGGTGACATCTCCGCCATGACCTCGCACGTTGCCCGCCCCCTGTGACGCTTCTCGCTTTCCACGTCGTCGTAATTGTTCTCGGCATTCTCAGCATGGGCTTTCAGTTGCTGGCTTCGCGCCTGCTGAGCCCCTATTTTGGCTCGGCCATAGATGTGTGGGCGTGCCTGATCTCCACCTTCCTCGCGGCGTTTAGCGCGGGGGCGATGCTCGGCGGCTGGATCAGCAATCTGCCGGCTGGGGTGCGTTGGCGCTGGCAACTCGCGTCCGCCGGTGTGGCGGTCTTGTCGCTTGCCCTCACGGCGCGGTTTGGCCGCGGCTTGGTCGACTCGATTGCGGTTACGTTGGAGCCGGGAAAACTGCCGGTGCTGCTCTCGTGTGCGGTGCTGTTTTTCCTGCCCGTGTTGTCGCTTTCGGCTTTCACCCCGCAGTGCGTGCAGTATCTCGCCACCCGCGGCACGCCCCCCGGCAAGGCCTCCGGTCTCGTCTATGGCATCAGCACGCTGGGCAACATCGCCGGCGTCATGCTCACGGCGTTTGTGCTGATCCCGCACGCACCGGTTTCGACTCTGCTGAACATCTGGCTCGCCGTGGCCGTCCTGAGCCTGGCCGCGCTCCTCGCCTTGCTCCGAGCTCCCGTCCCGTCTTCCGCCTCATGAAACGACTCCCTTCGCTCCTCGCCGGCCTGCTTGCGACGGTCGCGGTCGCGGCCGCGCAGGATTTCATCGAGCATCACGACACGATCTATAACAGCCTGACGATCGAGCGGCGCGGACAAATCGTCGAGCTGCGCGCCCGCGCCCGCGGCAGCGAGGCGCTGGAGTCGGCCGTCGATCTCGCGGATCCGAAGCGTCTGGTCGTCCACTACACGCGCTCGCTTTACGGCGCGCTCTTCATCCACTCGAAACCGCAACGCGTCCTGATGATCGGCCTCGGCGGCGCGGGATTTCATCGGCTGTTCTCCGCGGCGTTTCCCACCGCGCTCCTGCAAACCGTCGAGCTCGATCCCAAGGTGCTCGAACTCTGCTCGACCCACATGGCCTTCAAGCCGGAGGCGAACACGCCCGTGAAAATCATGGACGGCCGGATGTTCGTGAAGCGCGATCGCCAGCAATGGGACTGGCTCATCCTCGACGCGTTTCGCGGCGGCTTCGTGCCGCCCCACTTGAAGACCGAGGAATTTTACCGCGAATGCGCCGCGCGCCTCAGCGAGCGCGGCGTGTTCATCACCAATCTCCACGCCTCGAGCCAGCTTTACTACTCGGATCTGAAAACGATTCAGGCGGTTTTTCCGCAAGTCGTGTTGTTTGAGACCGAGGGCCGCGGCAACGTGATCGCCTGCGCGGTGAAATACACGTCGCCAGACATTACCAATCCCGCCAACTGGCCCACGCCCGAGGCGGTGACATCGCCAGAATTCAACGGGCGCCTGCTCGACATGGCCGTGATCCGCAAGGAGCACATTGCCATTCCCGTGAATCGCGTGCGCGGCGGACGCGTGTTGACGGATGATTTCGCCCCGGTCGAGTTCCTCGACACCCTCAAGGCCAACAACGCCGACGCGCGGTAAGTCCAAAGAGACAGCGCAGGTCCGGCTACACCATCGGGAAAAGCGCGGCGGCGGCCAACACCGCCAGAAATCCGGCCACGCCCATCAGGGAAAACATCACGGACATCGTGCGCAGCGTTTCGCGTTCGGTGAGGCCGGCGGTTTTGGAGACGACCCAGAAACCGCTGTCGTTCATCCAGGGCACCAGTTTCGAGGCGCAGCCGATGGTTAAGGCCAGATAAACCGGATGGCAGCCGAGCGTCTCCGGCGTCGCAAACGCCCCCACGATGCCGACGCTCGTCACCATCGCCACCGTGGCCGAGCCCTGCGCGGTGCGAATAAAAGCGGTGACGAGAAAAGCGAGCGGCAGCACGCCGATGCGATATTCGCGCGCGAGTCCTTGGATGCGTTCGCCCACGCCCGTCTCCTGTAGCACGCCGCCAAAGACTCCGCCCGCCGCCGTGATGAGAATGATCATGCCCGCGTCCATGAGCGCGGCCTGCACGGTGGATTTTACGGTCGTGGCGTTGGTCCCGCGGCGGGTTGCGACCGTCGCCAGACCGATTGCCGCCGCCAGCGCCACCGCAATGTTGGGATGACCCAGCGAAGAAACGAGTCCCTGCCAAGCCGACGGCAAATGCACCACGTCAGCGACTGTCGAACCCGAAATCAGCACCACGGGCAGCACAATGGGCGCGAGCGCGAGCCAGAGTGGCGGGAGTTCGCTTTCGGGCCGCTCCGCGACGGGCGCGGGCGCGCTTTCGTCAGAGGCGTTGCGCGCCGCAATGGGCCAGCGCCGGTTCGCCCACCACGCGTAAGCCAGCCCGAAAGTGGCGGCGAAAGCGCTCAACAGGAGCCCGGCGACCATCATGGTGCCGAGATCGACCTTGAGGGCGTTGGCCGCGAAGAGCGG
>JBDSGI010000578.1:0-2618 GCA_039919035.1 Opitutaceae bacterium | reverse complement strand
TGGCTCGGCCGGCTGGTGGAGGGCGTCGGCAGCGACAAGCGCGCAATCGCCGACCAGGTGTTCACGCTCTACGGGCTGATCGCGCGGTTCGGCGCGGTGCTGGATTTCGCGACGGACGAAGTTTGGAAACAGCAGAAGGAAAAACTCCCGGCGGACCTTGAAGACGACGAACAGGTGGCGATCGAGACCGGCATCGCCAACGGCCTCCGGTCCCGCCTCTTCGCCGAGCTCGAGCTGGCGACGCGAACCTTTGCCCTGCCGCGCCTGCTGGCGGGCGACGAAGACACCCGGCGCTCACTGGTCGGCGCGATCGAGAAGCTCGAGCACAGCGTGGGCTTACTGCGGCTCAACTTGAACGAATCGGCCGCGCTGGAGAATTTCCTGCTCTCCTCGCTGCGCCTTTGGACGAAGCGCTGAGCGGGCAGTTTCTATTTTTCCGCGACGGTCGGAGCGACCTCGGTGGCCATTGATTCCAGTGGGGCGATGATTGGGTTCGAAGCAGGTCGATGACGAACTTTCGTTTGAACCATTCCTTTGTAATCGCTCTAAGGGTCGACGTGCGGGATGTCGAACTCATGGATCCTTCAACCTCCGCCGAATTTTCCAGTGCGTTTCACAGGGAACTTTCCTTTCAGCGCGATGAGTCGGGTCGCGACATCTACGCTCGGTCGACCCTGCGGCATCGCGATCAGTTCGCTCCCGCGCGCACGTAAGCAGGCGACTCGCAGTCGCACTTGCGGGTGCTTGAATTTTGCACGGGCCTCATTTCCGGGACTGGAAAAAGAAAACCAAAACTGGCGGAGAGGGGGGGATTCGAACCCCCGGTAGGGGTTTAAATCCCTACAACGCTTTAGCAAAGCGCCGCTTTCGACCACTCAGCCACCTCTCCGAAATCGGACCGTGAGCGAAACGCGGGAAAGACAAAGTGCAAGGCGGATTTATCGTCATTGCGACCCGCTCGCTTTTCTCCGCTCCGTTAGCTGCAAAATACCCGCCGACGCTGCGCCGGGATCAGCTTTCGTCGTCCGTCGGGCGCCCCAGCTCATCGCGGCACTCCGCGATGACGCGCAGCCAAACTTCGCGCAAATCGAAGAAGCGGGGCAGGGCTTGCTGGCGCCATGATTGCACGTGCGGGAGGCGGGCGGACGTGTCGGCGTTGAGCAGCGCGAGGGAACTGTTGAGGACGCTCATCGCGCGCTTGAACAGGCTCACGGCCATCGCGTAGTCGCCGAAATCCAGGGCGTGAATCGCCTGTGCGGCCTGCTCTTCGCCGCGGTGCATGGAGCTGAGCAGGGCCAACGCCAGCGGCTGCGGCACCCGGGCGGAATCCGCCGAGAGCGCGCTCCACGAGCGGGCCAGACCTAGGTAGATGGCCTTGGTCGAGATGTAGACCGGGTTCTTGTGCAGCGTGTAAACGTCGTCCGGATCGTCGTCGTCCGTGTCGTCGACTTCATCCTCGTCGTCATCATCCTCCCAGTTCTCGATGCCCCAATCCATTTTCTCGGCGACGGCGTCGATGCGTTCGGCGTCGGCCGGACAGGCCTCATAAAAACGCAGGTAGCGATGAATGACCTCGTCCTGCTCGCGCAGGTAGCGCTCCCAATCGAATTCGTTCCAGGCGATGTCGCCGCGATCCTCCCACTGGTGCTCCGAGCCGCCGTCCGCGTTTGAGTTGCTCATCGGTTGGGCGGAAAGTGACGGCGCGATTGGCTGGATGGCAAATTATTTTCCGAGTCTCGCCGGTTGGCATTTTTGCGGGTTGAACGCGGATCGGGCGAGGCCTACGTTCCCGCCTCCCCATGGCAGACGTCCATCACGAAACCGTTTTCTTCACCGGCCATGTGCAGGGCGTGGGCTTTCGCTACTCGGTGCTGCAGGCAGCGAAGGAGTTCGAGGTGTCTGGCGCAGTGAGCAACCTCCTTGACGGCCGGGTGCTGCTGGAGGCCGAGGGCGGGGCTGCCGAGGTCGCGGCCTTCGTGGCGGCGGTGGAAGAGAAGTTGCATGGCTACGTGCGCAAGGTGGAGCGGCGCGGCGCGCGGCGGGCCGCGCAGTTTTCCGGCTTCGTCATCAAGTAGGCCGATGTCCGCGCCTTCGCCCACTGCTTTGTCGTCGTCCGCGCCCGCGCTCGAGCTCCGCGGCTTGGTGAAGGATTTTTCCTCGGGGCTGCGCGGGTTGAAGCTGCGCGCGGTCGATCATCTCGATCTGCGGGTGGAGGCCGGGCAGGTTTACGGACTGCTCGGGCCCAACGGCTCGGGCAAGAGCACGACAATTAAGCTGCTGCTCGGCCTCCTTGAACCGACGGCGGGCGACTGCGCGATCTTCGGCGTGTCGAGCGGGCGGGTGGAGGCGCGGCGCGATGTCGGCTACCTGCCGGAGTCGCCGTATTTCTACCGGCACCTCTCCGGCCGCGAGCTCGTGCGCTTCTACGCGCGAATGTGCGGCATGGGCGGCGCGACTTTGGCGGCGCGGCTCGACGAGGTGCTTGAACTGGTCGGCCTGACCGCCGCCGCCGACCGTCGCGTGGGCACGTATTCCAAGGGCATGCTCCAACGCATCGGCCTCGCGCAGGCGCTCGTCCACGATCCGCGCCTGCTGATTCTCGACGAACCGACGGCGGG
>JBDSGI010000577.1:0-3749 GCA_039919035.1 Opitutaceae bacterium | reverse complement strand
GTGCCGACGGGAAAGGGCGGTGCGTAGTTCGTTGATCGTCGTCACGCGACCGCGAGGCACGGTGCGCATGAGGGCGTCGACTTCGCGCGGGGCCGCGATCACGAGGGTCCGGCCGCCCCAGCGCTTCACTGCCGGGCCGGTGAGTGTGATGACCTTGGGCAGGTTTTTGTCGTCGGCGAGTTTCTCGGCCCAGGTCTTGCGGGGTTTGGCGGGCATAAAAAACGCCCCGCGTTTCGGCGGGGCGTGGGAGGGAGATTATTTCTTCAGGCTCGCGCGGAGGTCGTCGAGCTGGCCGGCGCTGCCGAGCAGCTTGTTCCGGCTGGCGATGAACTTCGCGTATTCCTCGATGAAGATCTTGCCCGGTGGGCGGAAATCGAAATCGCCCGGCTTATCGCGGAAATATTCGCGATGCACGCGGGTCCAGACGAGGCGGCCGTCGGTGTCGATGTTGACCTTGGTCACGCCGCGTTTGGCGGCGGGGAGGTATTCGTTCACATCGACGCCCATCGAGCCGGCGATGGTGCCGCCGGCGGCGTTGATGCGAGCGACCTCGTCCTGCGGAACGGAAGACGAACCGTGCATGACGAGCGGGAAGCCGGGGAGGCGGGCCTTGATTTTCTCAAGCACGTCGAAGTGAAGCGACTGCTTACCCTTGAACTTGAAGGCGCCGTGGCTCGTGCCGATGGCGCAGGCGAGCGAATCGCAGCCGGTCTTTTTGACGAAGTCTTCGGCTTCGACGGGGTCGGTGAGGCACGCGTTGCCTTCCTCGACCTTGATGTCCTCTTCGACGCCGCCGAGCATGCCGAGTTCGGCTTCGACCGAGATGCCCTTGGCGTGCGCCTTGTCGACGACGCGCTTGGTGATGGCGACGTTCTCATCGAACGGATCGTGCGAGGCGTCGATCATCACAGAGCTGAAGAAGCCGGAGTCGATGCACTCGTAGCAGGTCTGCTCGTCGCCGTGATCGAGATGGACGGCGAAGATGGCGTCCGGGAAAATCTCGCCGGCCGAGCGGATGATCGCCTCGAGCATGCGCTTGTCCGTGTATTTGCGCGCGCCTTTGGAAATCTGGATGATGAACGGCGCCTTGGAGTCGATGCAGCCCTTGAAGAGGCCCATCGCCTGCTCGGCGTTGTTGATGTTATAGGCGCCGACGGCATATTTGCCGTAGGCGTGTTTGAACAGCTGCGCGGTGGTGACGATCATGGTCGGATGTAGAAAGGGAGCAGATTCCGTGCGCGCACGGCGGCGGGCAAGGGTTTTCTCTGGGCACCAAATGAGGTCTGCGGGGCGATCAGATAGCAGCAACGCAAGCAAGGCACCGAGCAAGCTCGGGCCCTTGTTGCTACCATGCTGCCGTGGGGCGCGAGCTGGCTCGCCGCATGAATCGTGAGCTGAAGCAACCTCTACGGCTTGCCGCCGGGCTTGCGGGCGGGGGTGGCGGGCTGCGGTGTCGGGCTGTTCCCGAGCGTCTCGGTCACGAGCTGCCGAAGCTGCTGCTGGGCCTGTTGCTGCTGCTGGACTTGCTGAAGCGCGGCGACCTGCGGCGGGGACAGAACGGTTTGGGATTGGGTGACGGCGGCGGCGCTGACGAGCGGGCCGATCCCGCGCGGAACATCCGCTGCGCCCGGCGTGAGGCTTCCGCTCATGATGCCGGCGAGCACGCCGTTCGCGTCCACGATGCGAGCCGACGCCGCGCCGCCGACGGGAGTAGCCGTCGTCGCGACGGTGACGGTAGCCGCTCGCGGAGCGGGATTCTCCGCCAGGATTTGCACGAGCTGTTCGGCCTGGGAGTTCGACAGCGGCGAGCTGGTGTAGCTGAGGCGCTGCTGCAGGTCGTTGACCAGATTCCGTTGCGGGAGCGTCTGCTCAAAGGTGGAAAGCTGGGTGAAACCCGGATCGCCGATGACGCCGCGGATGCTCTGGTTGATTTCGTTTTGGGCGTTGGCGATGAGCTGGCGGAAGCCCGCGGGATTGTCGCGCGGGTCCACGCCTTGGTCGCGGGCGACGGCGAGCACATCGAGCATCGTGGTCGTGCGCTCGGCGAGCAGACTCTTGAGCTGCTCAGCCTGATTGGGCGTGAGGTTCAACGCCTTGAACAGCGGTGCGTAACGCGTGTCGATGGCAGCCTTTTGCTGGAGACTCAGCATGGCCTGCACTTCGGGCTTGCTGAACAAACCGCGCACGGCGTCCAGTTGCTGTTCGGCGTCGCGCCGGGCATCGGGCGATGCTTTGCGGGCCGAGCCGCGGCTGGTGGCGGTCGTGGCGGTTGCGGCCGGGTCGCCGCCGCTGGCGCGGTCGCGTAGTTCGCGGTTTGTCTTTTCGAGTTCCCAAACGCGTTTCTGGAACTCCGCCCGCTCGTCGCGCGGCATGGCGGATGCGCGCAGAGCTGTGAGCTCATTTTTGTGCCGCCACTCTAGCCACGCCACGCCGACTGCTGCGGCGCACAGAACGACAATGAGCCAGGACTTCGCGGAATTCATGGGAGCCCTGACGGTGATACAATGGCGAAGTTAACGCGGGGGAAACTCAAACTCCGCCTTCGTCCCCGTCTTCGATAGCACCAGATAGGCGCCAAACGGCATGCCACGCTTCGACATGAAGCCGGGGATGAGTTCGGTGCGGCCGCCCTCAAAAAGCTTGAGCACCTCTTCGGCGGGAATCTCGCGGCCGCAGAGTTGCTTCTTTAGCGTCATCACGATGCGGTTGTCCTGATCGGGTTTGCGGACGTAGTAAGCTTCGGGCGTCTCCACCACTTCGGCTCCCTTGTGCTGTTTGCTCGTGCCGATGACGGTCGCTTTCGACAAATCCGGCGGGGCCTTGGCCTTGCGGGCGATGGGGTTGCCGTCCTTGTCGAGCTTCGGGGCGCGGGGCGGAAACTCCCACGAGAACTTCGGGCCCTCGCGCTTGAGGATGGCGTTGAACGGCCGGCCTTTCTTGGAAATGAAGCCCTCAATCACGCCCGTCTTGCCCTCGGAAACGAGGGCGATGGCCATCTCTCGCGTGATCGGTTTCTGGCACATCAGACGACCGATGCGGAAAGTTTGTTTCCAGCCTTCGCCCTCGCGCTCGCGCAACACGTGGCTCGAACCGACCTCGCACAAACCCGCGCCCGTCGCCGGATCGGTCCAGTAGGGCTCGACGGTGCCGAGATCGACCTTGTCGCCGAAATCATATTGCGCGACCCACTTCCCCTTTTCCTCGTCTTTGACGAGCTTGAGCAGCGCCGAGAAACGCGCGCGGGTCTTTGCCGAGATGAAGCCGTCGAGCGGTCCGATCTGGCCGGCGGTCACGAGCGTGCGCACTTCGTCTTCCTCCATGCGTCGGCCGCCGATGACCTTGTAGATCATGAACTCGCCGTCCTGCGATTTGTAACCGCGCAGCGTTTCGCGCAGCGGTTTGCCGTCGGTGGGCGAGGGGATGTCAGTCACGCGGGCAACGGAGTCATCCTCCTCAAAGCCCTTTACGCGCTCGATGATGCCCTTCGTCTGCTCAATGACCTCCTCCATGAACTGTGCGCGGGGAAACTTGTTGTGCTCCATCTGGCGGAGCTTGAATTCCCACTCGCCGGTCATTGCGGGCTGGGTGAGAGCGTCGGCCTTCACCGCGCCGAGAAATTGGATCAACTGCTCGGCCTTGGCCGTCGGGATGAGTTCGCGCTGCGGCCGATCAATATACTTCTGGTTGATCAGGCCGTCGATGGTATCGGCGCGCGTTGCGGGCGTGCCGAGACCGCGTTCCTTCATGGC
>JBDSGI010000576.1:0-3761 GCA_039919035.1 Opitutaceae bacterium | reverse complement strand
CCGGCGCCATCGCCGTGCAGCGCCTCGCCGTCTCCGGCGGCAGCGGCTCCATCGAGGGCCGCGTGTTCAATTCCGCCAGCGGCAGCTACGTGTCCAACGCGCGCGTGACCATCGATGCATTGCGACTTGAGACCTTCACCGATGAATCGGGTCAGTTTCGTTTTCCCAAAGTGCCGGCCGGCGACGTGACCGTGCGCATCAGCTACACCGGGTTTCCCGTTGAGACGCACACCGTGAAAGTTTCCGCGGGCCAAGCCGTGGCGCAGGAGTTTACGCTCCGCAGTTCAAAGGATGTCGCCGCCGATTCGCTCGTGAAACTCGACGCCTTCACCGTGGCCGCGACCCGCGACATGGCCGCCTCCGATGTGGCCGTGAATGAGCAGCGCTACGCCCCCGGAATCAAGAACATCGTCTCCACCGATTCGTTTGCGGACATCGCCGACGGTAATGTCGGCGAGTTCGCGAAATACCTGCCGGGTGTGACGCTGAACCGTAGCGGCAGCGACGGCCTGACGCTCTCGATTGGCGGAGTGCCGCCCGGCGGCACTCCCATCATGATGGACGGAAACGGCATCGCGAACGCCGCCGGCTCCAATGCAAACCGGCAGGTGGAGTTTGAAAATATCGCGGTCGGCAGCATCGCCCGCGTCGAGGTCTCCCGGTCGCAAAATCCCGACAACCCCGCCAACGCCATCGGCGGTTCCGTGAATCTCGTCAGTCGGAGTGCCTTCGAACGCTCGCGTCCGCAATATATCGTGAAGACGCACCTCTCGTTTCGCGGCGACGACTTCAGTTTCAACAAGGAGCCCGGCCCGTTTCAGCAGAAGGAATACGTTTTCCTACCCAATCTGGAGGTAAGCGCGGTCGTGCCGGTCACACGCAATTTCGGCTTCACGGCCAGCGCCCTCGCGTCGCGCACGTTCAACAACGGCCCCGGCATTGTGCAAGACTGGGTGCCGACGGTGGCCGCGCAATCGGCCAACTTTCTCGCGACCACGCCCGACAAGCCGTATCTCGCGCGCTACCGGCTGCAGGAGCGGCCGAAGATCACGGAGCGCAACTCCCTCAGTCTGTCGACCGATTGGCGAATCAACGCCACCGACATCCTCACGCTGGGATTCCAGTATTCCAAGTTCCTCGCCGAGTTCTGGGTGCGGCAACTCAACTTCGACGCGGGCCGCGTCGTGGCCTTCGGCGACAATTTCACGCAGGGCGCGGCGGGCGCCGGCTTCGTGCAGATCCTCACCGACGCGCGCGAGAAGAACAACACCGCCTGGGCGCCGAGTCTACGCTACAAGCACAGCGGCCCGGTCTGGCAGTGGCAGGTCACCGGCGCCTACTCGGCCGCGAGCAACAACTACTCCAACGAGGGATACTTCCTCGGCAACAACGCGTTCTTCCGCAACGTCACAGTCCGGTTTCAAGATCTGACGGTCGATCACCCCCAGATCGTTTCGGTGAAGGACGCGGCCGGCGTCAACGACGTGAACCCGTATGACCTTTCCAACTATCGGCTCGAAACGCTGAGCGGGCAGAACTTCAACAGCGCCGCGATCGTCCGCACGATCGGCACGTTTGCGAAGCGCGATTTTCAACTCGGGCCGCTGCCCCTCGCGGCCAAGGTGGGCGTCGATCTCCGCTCAGAGGTCCGCGACCTGCGCCGCCTGACCTCGGCCACCAGCTTCATCGGCGCCGACCGCACCGCCCGGACCAGCGACGACAACGCCGCGCAGTGGATCGACCCCAGCTACTCCCAACGCGATCTCATTTTCGGCCCGCGGATGCAGTGGTTCGACCTCGACAAGATCGGCGGCACCTACCGGTCGAATCCCAACTATTTCACCAGCACGGAGACGGAGGCGGTCAACGCCTACCGCAGCAGCGTGACGGGATCGCAGGCCATCACCGAAACGATCCTCGCTCCCTACCTGCGCCTCGACACCAGCCTACTCGACGGCCGCCTCCAGTTCACCGGCGGCGTGCGCTATGAGCGCACGGAGGACGACGGCAACGGCCCCTTGATCGATCCCTCGCGCATCTACCAGCGCAACGCCGCAGGCCAAATCGTGCGCGACGCGCAGAACCGGCCGCTCACGGTGGCGCCGTTGACCTCGCTGGCCGGTAGCCGGCTGGCCTACGTGGAGCGGGCCAGCTTCACCAACAAAGCCTACGACGACTTCTTCCCCAGCGTGAACGGCTCCTTCAAGATTCAGCCCAACCTCATCGCGCGCGCTTCCTACGGCCGCTCCTTCAACCGGCCCGATTTCGGCAACATCCTCCCGTCGCTGAACCTGCCCGATCCAGAGTCCACCGCGCGGACGATCACGGCCACCAACCCCGGATTGAAGCCGTGGTTTGCGGACAGCTACGGCGTGGCGCTCGAATACTATTTCAACGAACCCTCCACGGGCGTGGTCTCGGTGCGTGCCTATCGCCGCGACATCACGGATTTCTGGGGCACCACGCTGACGCCCGCCACCGATGAACTACTGGAGCCCTACGGGATCGATCCGACCCTCTACAGCCAGGCACTCGGCTACATGATCAGCACGACGCGCAACGTCGGGGACGCGCGTGTTTCCGGCACGGAGTTCGACTATCGCCAGAATCTCACGTTCCTCCCGCACTGGGCGCGCGGCTTCACGGTGTTCGGCAACGCGACGCTGCAGCGCACGCAGGGTTCACAGCAGGCTAGCTTCACCGGATTCGTCCGCAAGACGTTCAACTGGGGTGTCACGTTCAGTCGCGATCGCTACACCGTGCGCCTGGCGGTCAACCACCGCGGCAAGATCGAATCGGGCCGGGTGACGAATGCCGGTGCCGAGCCCAACACCTTCATCTACCAGCAGGCCCGCGCGATCGCGGACCTCTCCGCGGAGTATCGCCTCACGCGGCGCTACGGGGTTTTCGTAACGGGGCGCAATGTGAACTCGGCCAACGAAGACACCGTGAGGTATGGTCCATCGACCCCGGCTAACAAGATCATCAGCGGCCGCATCAACTACGGCGCGACATGGTATGTCGGCGTAAAGGGGACTTTTTGAGCCAGCCGGGTTTCACCTCGCGATACTTCATCCTACTCCAAAAATGATTTCACGCCGCACCTTTCTCAAAGCCTCTGGCCTCGCGCTCGGGGCCAGCGCCTTGCCGGCCGTCGGTCAAACCACCAAGCCGCGGAAAACCATCCTGCTCCAATGTGGTTGGGCGACCAAAAATATCGGCGATATCGGCCACACGCCCGGCACCCTGCGCTTTCTGGAGCAATATCTCCCGCAGGCGAATGTCATCCTCTGGGCCGCCAACACCAACGCGCAAGTGGACGCGATCCTTAGACGGCGGTTCCCGCAGCTGGAGATCGTCAAGGGTTCGCTTTCCGAAAATGACGGAGTGGTCCAGCAGGCGATCCAGCGCTGCGACTTCTTCCTCCGCGGACCGGGCATGGGACAGAGCACCGATTTCATGATCTACTGCCGGAAGATCGGGAAACCGTGGGGCCTTCAAGCCCAGTCGTATTTCCCCGACATGATCACCGGCAAGGGCGCCGAGGAACGCATCGCCCTGCTCAAGAGCGCCGCCTTCATCTACTGTCGCGACTCCAAAACGCTCAACCTGCTCCGCAGCGCAGGCATCAAGCCGCCCGTCCTCGAATTTGCGCCCGACGGCTGCTTCGGCATCGACGTCCGCGAGGAGGAAAAGGCGCTGGCCCGCTTGAAGAAGCATGGCCTGGAGCCGAAGAGATTCATCACGTTGCAGCTCCGCAC
>JBDSGI010000575.1:0-3957 GCA_039919035.1 Opitutaceae bacterium | reverse complement strand
TCCGTTTGGCATCCTCGCGCATGAAGGTAACTTGCCCGGCCAAGAGGTGTTTTGGCGTGGAGATGAGGATCTGGTCGAGCTGGGCGACGTAGGTGTTCACTTTGTCCCACGCCTTGCCGTTGGACATAAGGTTGATGTCCTCCCAGTCGTAGATCGACTTGTCGGAGAGTGCCGGGGTCGAGGCGAAGAGCGGCTGGGCGGAACCGAAAAAAGAACTGGACGCCGGTGTGTTAACAAAGCGGATGTTGTTGCCCACCGTAGTGAGTGGCGTCGTGGTCGCAGTGACCGTCGGAGTCGTCCAATAAGGAGCCTCGCCGGGGCCGCCGATGCGGAAGACGGCGCGCGAGTCGTTCGCAGTGAAGTAAGACGGCAGCGTGGTGATCGGCGTGGCGGAGCCAGCGACCATGCCCTGACCATAGGTCACTCCGTTCAGGGTGATTAGGCGGGTGACGGGATTCCACGCCGGCTTCCCGGCCTTGAACCAGTCGGTGATGTAATCACGCGGGGTCGTGTAATTGGGCCGCACGGACGCGTTGTTGTAGCCATACCAGGAAAGCGACACCGTCGTGTTCTTGAAAGGCTTGGCCTTGAGCTGGAGGCTGAGGCGACGGGCGTCTTCACCGGAGGGCTTGCGGACGAAGCCGGTGTGTTGGTTGGCATAGCTCGCGCGCACGGCCAGCTGGTTCTTGATGAGGGAGCGATTCACATCGAGCGAACCACGCCAACCGCCGTAACTGTCACCCCGCGTTCCCACCTTGGTGAAATCACGGGACACGTTGGCGGTGGCGGGCACCTGATTGACGGTGCCGCCGGCGTTGCCGAGGCCGAAAATGTTGGCATTGGGCCCGCGGCTCAGCTCGATCGAGTCCATCCAGAGCGGATCGACGGGCACGCGCCCCGTGGTCGCGATATTGCCGAAGGCGATATTGGCGCTGCCAATGCCGCGGACACGGTTCGCGTTGTTCGGATCGCCGCTCACGTTGTCAGTTACCGCGCCGGTGCGATCGAGGGCGAAGTCGGAGTAGGAGCTGGTGCCTTCCGTGCTCGCCATGTGGTCGAACACGTCGTTGATGTCGAGCATCGCGAAATCGGCCATCTGCTCCTTGGTCATCACTGTAATCGACTGGCCCAAATCCTCGATATTCGAGTTGAGCCGCGTGCCGGACATCGTGTTGGCCTGAAAGTAACCTTTCGCATCGGACACGACTTGGAAGGGGGAAAGCTCCACGACTTCGTCCTTCGATTCCTTCGGGGGAGAGGCCCCGGTCACGACCTGCCCGGGTTTTTTGGCGTCGCCTTTCGTAACGTCCGGTGCCGGGGCGGGCGCGATTTGGGCCAACGAGGTCGCGGTGGCGATCAGCGCCAGCAGCGGTGCGGCCAGCCAAGTCTGCCGGCTAGGCGTGAGGAAACGTGTGGTGTTCATGGTGGGTTGTGGGGGGCGGGATTGATGGGGCGGACTAGAAAGGTTGGAATATGAAGAGGTTTGGCGGCATTCGGAAGCCCGCCCGAGTGTTGACAGTCCAGCATACTCATTTAGGCGCGGGAATTCATCCTTTAGACTCGGCTGTTTTGCGGGATAACGGACGCGCGTTCGCTGACCGGGGTCGAACGGCACTGGCCAAGATGTATTCGCGATTGGCGTTTGACGGAGTTCAAACCGATCCTACGTTTCCGATGACACCCTGCAGTGTTCGAGGTGCTTTCAATAACTGCTCTTTGCCTTAGAATTATTACGGGAGCCAAAACCGTCGCGGAAGATGCTAGGCCGTCCATCGGAAAGCAGACGCCGCGGAGGAGGCGCCCACTTTAACCTAAAAAGGTCCTGAGCCTTTGGGCATACGGCACAGGCGGGGTGTCACTTTCATTTTCGCGTGGGGAATAGATTGGACGGACGGCGGCGGCGTGGCTGAGCTGGGTTTTCGCCATGACTCCCACGTTTTATCATATCCTCCATGTCATCTCGGTGCTGGTGCTGACCGGCTACACGTTTTATGCGTTCGGCGCGCCGCCGGAGACACGCAAGAAGGCCCTGATGATTTCCGGCATCGCCAGCCTGCTCGCGCTGGTTGGCGGCTTCGGCCTGCAGGCGAAACTCGCCGTGGGCTTTCCCGGCTGGTTGGTGGTGAAGCTGGTGTGCTGGCTCGGACTGTCGGCTCTCGCCGGCATGGGCTATCGGCGGCGCGGCGCGGCCGGGGCGCTTGCGGTCGCCGCGGTGGTGTTGCTCGCGGTCGCCGTGGTGATGGTTTACACGAAGCCGTTCTAAAGAGTCCTGATTCTAATGGCTGGTTCGCTGTGTGGCGTATGGGTGGCAGACGACGGCCGGGTCTTCACCACGGTGGCCACGGAAAGTGGCGCACGCGAAGAACGCGTGGAGGGTTTTCGCCCCTTCGCATGGCTTAACGCCATCCCGTCTTTGCCGGTGGCGTCCGGCCTGCAAATCGAGGAGCTGAAAGGCGAGGGGCCGTTTCGCCATCTGATCCACGCCGACGCTTTGGAAGCGTTCACGGCTTTCGTGCGGGGTGAGCGGGATGGCGTCGCCGTCGATGCGCTCCGGCCAATGGAGAGCCAATTCCTGCTCCAACGCCGCGAACGAATCTACCGCGAACTCACCTTCGGCCAGTTGCGTCGCTGCCAGCTCGACATCGAGGTCGCTTCGCCGGACGGTGGTTTTCCCGATGCGAGCCGGCCCGCCGATCGCGTGCTCGCGATCGGGCTGCGCGTTGGTGGAAAGAACCGACTGCTACTGCTCGATGAGCCGACGGACGCGGCGGAGAAGAAACTGCTGCAAGACTTCACCGCCGCGCTCGCCGAGGCCGATCCTGACGTGATCGAGGGGCACAACCTCTTCAAGTTCGACCTCGATTATCTCCGGCAGCGCTGCAAGCGCCACAAGCTTCCCTGCGCGTGGGGTCGCTATGGGCAGAAGGCCGCGTTTCGGAACACGAAACTGAAAGTCGCTGAGCGGTGGATCGACTTTCCGCGCTGCGATCTGCCGGGGCGCGCGGTGGTCGACACCTACCTGCTCGTGCAAATTTTCGACATCACGACGCGGGAGATGACGTCGTATGGCTTGAAGGAGGCGGCGATATATTTCGGTGTCACTGACGAGGACAGCGAGCGCACCTACCTGCGGGGCGACGAAATCCAACACGTCTTCACGACTGATTGCGCGCGGTTCTGCTCTTATTTGGAGGATGATTTGCGTGAGACCCACGGCCTCGCGGATCAGTTGCTGCCCACCTATTTCGAGCAGACGCGGAGTTTTCCGACGCTTCTCCAAGAGTCGACGCTGCGGGGCGCCACCTCGAAAATCGATCTCCTGTTTCTCGAGGATTACTACCATGCGCGGCAGGCGGTGCCCTCGCCGCCCGAGGTGAAGCCGTTCGAGGGCGGCTACACGCGCAGCTTTCAGGAAGGCGTGTTCAAGCACGTGCTCCATTTCGACGTGGCCTCGCTCTACCCGAGCCTGCTCCTGCACATCGGCCGCAATCCCGCGAATGACACGCTCGGCGTTTTCATCCCGCTCCTCCGGCGGCTCCGCGAGTATCGCCTGAAATACAAACAACTCGCCAAGAGTGCACCGAGCGAGGAGGAGCGAGCCGAGGCACAGGCGCGCCAGACCAACTTCAAGATTCTGATCAACTCGTTCTACGGTTACCTCGGGTTCTCCGGCGCGCGGTTCGGCGACGGCGAGCTCGCCGCCGAAGTCACGCGACGCGGGCGCGAATTGCTCCAGCAGTTGATCGACGAATTCTCCAAACACGGCTGCACGATTTTGGAGGCGGACACGGACGGGATTTACCTTTCGTCAGAAAAATATTTCGCCGACCCCGAGACGCTCCTGGCGCTCGTGGCGCCGATTCTCCCGGCCGGGATCGAACTGGAGCACGATGGCCGTTACACCGCGATGTTCTGCTACAAAGCCAAGAACTACGCGCTCTACGACGGAAAGAAAAT
>JBDSGI010000574.1:0-3007 GCA_039919035.1 Opitutaceae bacterium | reverse complement strand
TGATGGTGACGGAAGCGTTGCCGTCGGCCACGGCGTCTTGCACGCGCATCGTCTCGTCGAGCTGCGCGCGGAGCTGGTCGAAGTAAACCACCTCGAGCCGTGTGCCCTGCTCGACCGCGCCGACCTGCGGCGCGAGCTGGCCGAGCAGAAGCCGAAGCAGCGTGGTCTTACCCGCGCCGTTGGGACCAACGATGCCGATCTTGTCACCGCGCTCGATGCGCGTGGTGAGCCCGCGCACAATCCAGCGATTTTGCGAAGGAGTCTTTTGCTCACTCGCACCCAAAGCAGTCGCAGGATCTGACGCGTCGGCCGCGGCTTCACCGTAGCGGAAGCCGGCGTCCTTGCACTCGATGACCTTGAAGCCGCTGCGGTCGCCCTCCTGCGCGGTGATGGTGGCCTTGCCGGTGCGATCGCGGCGGGCGGCGCGCTCCAGCCGCATTTTTTCGAGGGCGTGGATGCGGTTGTTGGCGCGCGAACGCTGCGCCTTCACCCCGCGCCGAATCCAGACCTCCTCCTGCGCGAGCTTCTTGTCGAACTGCGCCCGCTCAACCTCTTCGGCCTCCAGCACCGCCTCCTTGCGCACGAGAAACGTGTCGTAGTCGCACGCCCAGCCGACGAGCTGGCCGCGATCGATCTCGATGATGCGGGTGGAGATTTTCCGGAGAAATGCTCGATCATGCGTCACGAACAGCAGCGCCCCGCCCCACTCCAGCAAGAATTCCTCGAGCCACAGAATCGATTCGAGATCGAGATGGTTGGTCGGTTCATCGAGCAGCAGCAGCTGCGGCGCTTCGACCAAGCCGCGGGCCAGGAGCACGCGGCGTTTCTGCCCGGCCGAGAGCGCGGCAAACTCATGCGCCGCTGGCAGGCCCATCTGCTCGATCAGGCGCTCGCACCGATCGTGGCGCTCCCAGTCGTTGTGCTCCTCGTAGGCGCCGCCCACGCCCTCGACCACCTGTTGCACCGTGCCCGAGAGTCCGGCCGGCACTTCCTGCCGCAGTGTCGAAAAAACCGCGCCCTGCTGCCGAAACACCTGGCCAAGGTCGGGATTCAGTTCGCCCGCGATGACCTTCATCAGCGTGGACTTGCCCGCGCCATTGCGGCCGACGAGACACACGCGTTCGCCCCGGTCAATCTGGAGATTGACCCGATCGAGCAACGGCGCGCCACCGAAGCTCAGGCTGACATCGAGAAGACTGACAATGGCCATGAGAACCGAACAACGTGGACGACCGCCCCCCGGCACCGCAAGGTCGGCGTGAGAAAAATGCCGTCCGCCTCCGCGCTTAGTCCGTCGCTCGCGCCGCCGCGCTACAATGTCACGGGGATCGGCGTCTCCGCGCTCACGCTCGCCCGGGCGCGCGATATGGTAATCGGCGTGCGCGGTCGACTGCGCTGCGGCTACATCTGCCTCGGCGCCGTGCATGGCCTGACCGAGGCCCGACGCGATCCGGAACTCCGGCGAATCTACAACGAATCGTGGCTGACGACGCCCGACGGCATGCCGCTCGTGTGGCTCGGGCCGCGCGGGGTCGAGCGGGTTTACGGCCCCGACCTGATGCTGGCGGTGTGCGACGCTGGACGCACGGTCGGACTGAGGCACAGTTTCATCGGTGGCGCGCGGGGAGTGGCAGATGATCTGAAGCGGAAACTCATCGCCCGTTTCCCGGGCATGGAAGTCGTCCACACCTGGTCGCCGCCGTTTCGTCCGCTCACGGCCGACGAACTCGCCGCGCTGCGCGCCGACATCACGCGGACGCGGCCCGACGTGATCTGGGTCGGTCTCGGCACGCCGAAGCAGGAGAAATTCATGGCCGGGCACTGGCGCGAGTTCGAAGCCGGCGTGCTGATCGGCGTCGGCGCGGCGTTCGATTTCCACTCCGGGCGCGTGCCGCAGGCGCCGCGTTGGATGCAACGCAGCGGGCTGGAGTGGCTCTTTCGCCTCGGCACCGAGCCGCGCCGGCTCGGCTGGCGCTATCTCACGACGAACCCACTCTTCGTCCTGCGCGTGCTCGCGCAAAAGTGCCGGCTGAAAAAATATCCGATCGAAATCGCTGAAGCGCGGAAGGACTGAAGCACAGAAACAGCACTCGGATCAAAATCTGATTTTCCGTTCCTCCGGCCCTCCGCGATTAAAACAAATTCCCCTGCGTCAGCGCGTCGCGCTTCGCGCCGTCGAGGGTGCTGAAGGCGAGGATCTGCATCATGGTCATCCCCGCGATTTGCGGATCACGGCCAAGGGCGGTCAACAGCAGCGCGCCGGCGAGGGCGTCGTAGAGCGCGGCGTGATAGCAGCGGCGCTCGGGCGGGCAGTAGGCCGCCGCGTGAGCGTCGAGCTGGGCCTGCAAGTTGCACGCGCCGACGAGCGCCTCAAGTTTTCCGGACTCAAGTTTCGGATAAAATTGGGCATAGAGCCGCGCGGAATCCACCCACGGGCCCCACTCGACCACCCGCTTCCCCGGCCGCGCGAAATCCGGCACGCTGCGCGGGTAGGGCCAGACGGATTTGAGCAGGCCGTTTTCCACCCCGGCGTAGTGCGCCGCCAACGGACCGAGTTCGCGCAGGCTGGAAAAATAATTCCACTCCTCGACAAACGGCGCATGCCGCGCGAGCGCGTCCTCCCGCAGCCCGTGCACCGCCGAATCCTCCGGCCGCACCGCGCCGGTCGCGCGACACAAGCGCGTCCGCGCGGAAACCACACTGCCCCGCAGCAACTCGACCACCCCAAACTCGAGAATCCCCGACACGCGGCTCCCCTCAAAATCGACAAAAAAGATCGCTTGCTCGGTCCAGGGAGTGCCCACGGAACACACGGAAGACACGGAACCGGAAGAATCCGACTCTTTTTTCCGTGTGTTCCGCGTGTTCCGTGGGCCATTTTCCCTGGGTGGAATTGTCGCCCTACCGCCCGTTGATGATCGAGCTCGCCCGCGAGAGCGGCGATTTCATCCGGCCGTATTTCCGCCAGCCGGGCCTCGGCGTCGAAATCAAGGACGATGCCTCGCCC
>JBDSGI010000573.1:0-3816 GCA_039919035.1 Opitutaceae bacterium | reverse complement strand
TCGACGCGAGCACCGTGACGATCGAACAGTCCTTCTTCAAGAACCGGCTCGGTTTCGAGGCCGCCCTCAACAAGGAATACTACCGCCTCGACTACTATCAACCCTTTGGCTCCAACGGTCGTAACGCGCCGATCTACATCGATACGACGCTCTATCTGAACGACACGACACTCAACCCGAACGTGGGCCGTGCCATGATGATCCAAGCCACGGACAGTGCTTCGTGGCGCAACACCGCCCGCCTCAACCGGCGCGTCACCGCCTTCCTCGATTTCAATTTCAAGGACCTCAATCCCACGCTGGGCAAATGGTTCGGCCGCCATACCTTCACCGGCCTTTTGCAGAAGGAGCGGACGGTCAACACCGGCCTCAACTACACCAACTATCTTCAGGGCACGAATTTTGACTACAACCGGGCGATCCGCGGCGATACGACCGACGCCAACGTTCGTAACCTGCTCAACGCCCCGGCGGTCTTTTTCAGCTACATCAGCGATGACCTTCGCGGCAAAGAAATGAATCAGGTGCGGCTCAACCCGATCAGCCAAAATCGCCTGGTCGCCGGCGACACGTTTAACGTCAATTATTTCGATATCACGCCGCTGCCCGGCACCAACCTGCCGACCAACCAATACAAGAATGGCTCGGTGCGCGTGAACACCCTCAATAACGGCAGCGTGGCCAACCGCACCGATGTGACGAGCAAGGCCCTCGCCTGGCAGTCCAACCTCGTGAGCAACCACATTGTCGGCCTCGTAGGATTGCGACAGGATCGGATTGAGAGCTACCGGCAGACGAACAATAACATTCGCTCCGCGAGTAATGAGATTCTGCCCGCCGTTTTGGGGATCAATGGTTTCCCGTCGACCAACCAAATGGGCCACACGTTCACGTGGAGTGTGGTGGGCCACGTGCCGCGGGAATGGATTGAGAAAACGCAGCGCTTCGTCACCAGCGCCTCGGCGCATTACGGGCGAAGCGAGAATTTCGCGGCCTCGGGCGAGCGTCATGACGTTTTCAACAATCTGCTCAGCAGTCCGTCTGGCACCACGAAAGAATACGGCGTCACCCTCGGCTTCGCGAAGGAGAAATGGTTCCTCAAACTCAATCGCTACGAATCCGCCTCCGAGGACGTCGGCATTCTGGGCGCCCAGACCGGTGCTTCGATCACCGAAGTCACCCGCCCGCTGAATAACTATCAGGCCTCACTCAATGCGAACCTCCCGTTCACCAGTCTCTCCAGCTATCCGGCGCTGGCGGCCGCCGGCTACTCCTCCTACGACCAATTGTTCACGGCGATCAAAAACTTCATTCCCGAGCCGACCCGCTCACTCTATCCCTACCGGGTGCTCAACGGCACGTGGGGCTTGCCCGGCGGCGCCGCCATCTTCGGTGTCTCCAGCACGCAAAGTGTGCAGGCGAAAGGCTGGGAAGCGGAGCTGACGGGTAATCCCCGGAAAAACTGGCGCGTGTCGGCGAGCGTGGCCCAGACCGAGGCGACTCCGTCCCTTTCCGCGGCGCCGCTGGCCGCCTTCCAGGAGCAGTATGTCGCCAACATGAAGGCCGCCAAACTCGACGGCGTGGTCGAAGGCCCCGCCAGCATCACAACGATGCTCGGCCGCTACAATCAGTCCTACGTTTCGGCGACCGTTCAAACCCGAGCCAAAGACGGCGCCGCCAACCAGGAACTCCGGAAATATCGCTTCAATTTCCTCAACAAATACACGTTCAGCGACGGCCGCTTGAAAGGCCTCGGGATCGGCGGCAACGTCCGCTGGCAGTCCGATGTCACGATCGGCTACGCCTCGCGCCTGAACGCCGACGCCCAGCCGGTGGCGATCTTGGAGCAACCCTACAAGGGGCCGTCCGAGCTCAGCGGCGACATCGTCCTTAGCTACAGCCGCAAAGTTACCGAGAAGATCAACTGGGAGATTCAGCTGAATACGCGCAATCTTCTCAGTCGGAACAAGGACGTCCCGGTGGCGGCGGACCCGGATGGCCGGCGCACGGTCTTCCGCATCGCGCCGGAAAAAGCGTGGTATGTCACCAACACATTCAGCTTCTGATCGGAAGCGCTGTTCCTATGCTTCGGCCCATGCCGCCGCTCCCCTCCACCACGACCGAACGGGCGGAACCGTCCGACCGGGCCTTGGTGGAGAAACTTTTCCTCACGCATTCCGGCGCGATCAAGGGTTTCATCCACGCCTTGCTGCGGGATCGCAGCTTGGTGGAGGACGTCCTCCAGGAGACCTTTCTGGTGGTCGCCGCCAAGGCGGCTTCGTTCAAGGCCGGCACAAACTTCGTCGCCTGGGCTTGCACGATTGCGCGCTTCAAAGTGCTGGAGACGATTCGGAAGCGGGCGCGGGCGGAGTCCTTCTTTAGCGCGGAAGTGATCGAAGCCCTGGCCGCGACCGCTCCCACCGAAGAGGGCCGCGAAAGCACACTCGCCCACTTGGAATCGTGCCTGCGCGAATTGTCGCAGGGCGCGCGCCGCGTGATCGACCTGCGCTATTTTCAGGCGCGCCCGCCGGACGAAATTGCTACTTTGCTCTCGCTGACGGTCGATTCGGTTTACGTGGCACTCTCGCGGTCGCGCCGGGTTTTGCGGATGTGTGTCGCGGGCAAACTCAAGCAAGTCGGATGAAGCACCGCCCATGAACGAATCCCGCCTCGAAGCCTTGCTGGAAAGCTACATCGACGACCGGTTGACGCCGGCCGAGAAAGCGGAGCTTGAGGGTCTCCTGTTGAACTCCGCAGCAGCGCGCGAGGCGTTTTGGGCGCGGCTCGGTTTTGAAGGCGTGTTGGAGGAAGCCGTGGACACGGAGCGGATCGCGCAGTGGATGACCCGCACCGAGCGCGCTGCGCTTCACGCCGGATCGGGCGAGAAGCAGGGATTGTGGGCGCGATGGACGCGCCTCATGTCCGGCCACCCGATGCTTACGGCGTTGGGAGCGGCGGCGATTCTGATCTTGGCCTTGCTCCCGCCGCGCCCGGTCAAACCCGGTCCGGTGGTGGAACCCACCTCCAACGGTGTGGCGGTTCTGGCCTCAAGCTGGAACGTCCGTTGGGACGATCCTCTGACGGCGCGCGTCGATGGCTCCGTGCTCCCGCCGGGCCGCATCAAGATCAGCGCCGGCGTGCTGGGGATCGAATTCTACAACGGCGCGCGCATGACGCTCGAAGGCCCCGCTGATGTGGAACTGGTGAAGGTCGATGAAGTGATTTGCCACGCGGGGAAGCTGCGCGTGCAAGTGCCCCACGTGGCGCGGAATTTTCGCGTGCTGACCGACCGGCTCGACGTGCTCGACTTGGGCACCGAGTTTGGCCTCGAGGCCGGGCCGGATCGGGCGACGGAAGTTCACGTCTTCGACGGCAAGGTCGCGTGGGGCGAGCGAGGGCCACCCTCGGCGACGGCGCCGAAAGAAGAGTTGGTCGCGGGTCAGGCGATTCGGATGAACCCGGCCGGGGTTTCCAGAATCTCAGCCCGCACGGACGAATTTGTCAGTGGCGGTGTGCTCGAACAGCGGCTGACGCAGCAGCAGAAAACGCGATTCGCGGCCTGGCAGGACGCCTCCCGGCGCCTCGGCGAAGATCCGCGCGTGGTGATGCACTTCGATTTTCAACGCGATCCCACTGCGCCGCGGATGTTGCGCAATCGAGCCGCCCGGACCGGGCGTTCGCTGGATGGCGTGATTGTAGGGGCGGAGTGGGCGGAAGGCCGGTGGACCGGGAAAGGAGCGATGGAGTTTCGCCAGCCCGGCGATCGGGTGCGCGTGGTCGTGCCGGGCGAGTTCGACGCGCTGACCTACGTCGCGT
>JBDSGI010000572.1:0-3183 GCA_039919035.1 Opitutaceae bacterium | reverse complement strand
ACTGGTCTCGGGCGTGGGCATTGGCGGAAAACTCGCGGCGGGTTTTTTTCCCGGCCTCCTCGGCGTGATCACCGGCTCGGGCATCGGGCCGAGCGTGGCCTTCTCGAAGGCCGTGCTGCCGGCGCTGCGCGATAACTTGCCCGTCGCGCTCGACCTCGGCGTGCTTGCGGCGATTGCGGCAACCTTTGGCCGCACGATGTCGCCGGCGGCGGCGGTCGTGATTTTCTCGTCCACCCAAGCCGACGTGTCGACGACCCAGATCGTGAAGCGCACCGCGCCGCCGCTGCTCGCGGGTTTCGCCGTCGTGCTGCTGATCGTGATTGCGCGCGGCGCCTGACGTAGGGCGTCTGTCTTGCAGACGCCAATTCGGGGTGGGCGTGCGACGGCACGTGCAAGGCACGCGCCCTACGGGATGGCGCGGGGGCCCTTCCAAGCATCGCCGAGCCGGTAGATGCGCTCGGCGTTGGCGTGGTAGAATTTTTCCAAGACGGCGCGGGGCAGGTGCAGGGCCTCGGTCTTGCGGCCGCTGTAGGTGACTTCGCCGCTGCCAGCATAATAGTCGAAGTCGGCGCGGTAGCGCACCTCCAGGCTGGTGGCGTGGGCTTGGCGCTGGGTCTCGGTCGGCGGGGTGTCGCGGCGGTGCGGGATCCAGCTGGCGTCGACGCCATACATGATGCGGTCGGGGAAACGCAGGAAAAGCTCGCGGACTTTTTCGCTGGGGTGGCGCGTGAGGTTGCGCGTGCGGGCGGCGACCTCGATTTGGAAATTCGGATAGCGTGCGAGCCGCTCGGCGATGCCGTCGAGGTCATGCTCGAGGCTGCCGAGGTGCGCGCCGACGACGACCAGCGTCGGGTGTTTCCGCATGATATTGTCGCGGGCGGCGATGATCGCGGCGTGGCTCGGGTATTCCGGCTTGCCGAAGAGGTGCCACTGCGGGTTTTGGGAATAGTAGCTGTAGTGAGAGCTGTTCGGATCGAGCGGCAGCCAGGCGTCGATGGGCTCGGCGAGGTGGGCGTGCAGCGGTTTTCCGATCCGGGCGAGGTGGGCGTAAATCGGATCGAAGAGCGGATCGTCGGGCAGAATAAATTTCCCGTCGCGATCTTTGATTTCGAGGCCGACCTCTTTCCAAATTTTCACTGCGACTGCGCCGCGCGCGAAGGCACCGTCAAGCCAAGCGATGGTGCGGGCGGCGAAATCCGGGTCATCGCGCGAACGGAGATCAAACGTCGTCGTGACCGGATAGAGTTCCGGGTGCGCGCGGTAGAGCGCGAACGCGATGCGATCCATCGTGGCGAGATGGCCGTCGCCGCCCGGGACGCAGACATTGATTGTGCGCAGGTTGATGCGGCGGAAGAGCGCGTGAATGGCCGGGACGTCCTCAAAGATGTGCGAGTGGACGTCGATTTTGAGGATTTCCGTGTAAGCGGGTGGCGCGTCGGCGGCGCGGACAAGAACGGGTGAGACGACGGTGATGAGGGTGCAAGCGACGACAGACAGAAAGCGCATCATGGGGAAAGGTAATTTGACCGAACCCGAGGAGCGACGCGATAACGCGCGTTGAAGTCAACGCGCCGCTCGTCCACGGTCGCGCGCATGAACCTCAGTCCCGCGCCCGCGCCCGCCCCGGCGCGACTCGCCTCCGTCGATGCTTATCGCGGCTTTGTCATGTTCCTGATGATGGCCGAGGTGCTGCGGCTGAAGCGCGTGGCGACCGCGCTGCCGGAGAGCGGCGTGTGGCAGTTCCTCGCGTCGCAGCAAACCCACGTCGAGTGGATCGGGGCTTCGCTGCACGACATGATTCAGCCGTCGTTTTCCTTTCTCGTCGGCGTGGCGCTGCCCTTCTCGATCGCGGCCCGCGCGGCGCGGGGAGAAACGCCGACGCGGATGACGCTGCATGCGGGCTGGCGCGCGCTGCTGCTGATTTTGCTCGGCGTTTTTCTCCGCTCGGCCAGCCGCAACACGACCAACTGGACCTTCGAGGACACGCTCTCGCAGATTGGGCTCGGCTACGTTTTCCTCTTCATGCTCGGGTTTCGCCCACTGCGCGATCAGTGGATCGCGCTGGGCGTGATTCTCGCGGGTTACTGGGCCGTGTTTGTCGCGTGGCCGGTGCCCGGCGCGGGCTTCGACTACGCGGCCGTGGGCGTGAAACCGGAGTGGCTCGGCGCCCACGGGCTCGAGGGCTTCGCGGCGCACTGGCAGAAAAACAGCAACCTCGCTTGGGCCTTTGACACGTGGTGGATGAATCTCTTTCCCCGCGAGCGGCCGTTTCTTTTCAACGCCGGCGGCTACTCGACCCTTAGTTTCATCCCCACGCTCGGCACGATGATCCTTGGCCTGATCGCGGGCGGGGTGTTGCGCAGCACGCGGGACCCGGCGGCGAAAGTCCGCTGGTTCGCGCTGGCCGGCGTGATCGCGCTCGTCGCCGGCGCGGCGCTGGGCGGCCTCGGCATCTGCCCGGTCGTGAAACGCATCTGGACCCCGGCGTGGACGCTCTACAGCGGCGGTTGGTGCTTCCTGCTGCTCGCGACGTTCTACCTCGTCATCGATCTGCGCGGGCAGCGCACCTGGGCATTTCCGCTCGTGGTGATCGGGGCGAACTCCATCGCGGCGTATTGCCTCGCGCACGGGTTCGACGCCTACGTGACGAAAAATCTCACGACCCACTTCGGCGCGGGGACGTTTCGCATCTTCGGCGTCGCCTACGAGCCGCTCTTACAGGGCGCGGCTACGCTGGCGGTGCTCTGGCTGATTCTGTGGTGGATGTATCGGCGGAAACTCTTTCTGAAAATCTGAGCGGACGTCGAAAAAGGGTCCTCCGGTTTGTCATTGTGAGGGAGGCGAAGCCGACGGCGGCAATCCAGTTAAAATTCCAGATGGATGGCCACGTCGCTACGCTCCTCGTCATGACAAGGTAAGTTTATCGTCCCTTTCACCCTACCTTGCGTTGGTCGGGCTCTCGCAATGACCGAACGCGCCTGCGCCCGCTCAGGAATACTCGCGCTTCGTCTCAATGCCCGGGCGGGGCACGGGATACCTGCCGTTGGCATCCGGTTGCAGCGGCGCGGGTGAATCGGCGGTGAACGTGTCGACTCCCGGCGCGAATTCGTGATCACAGTTGAGCATCTGCTCGTAGGTGATCACTTGGCCGGTGTGCGCGGCCATGCGGCCCATCGAGGTGAC
>JBDSGI010000571.1:0-11645 GCA_039919035.1 Opitutaceae bacterium | reverse complement strand
AGTCATCTGGGTCACCGGTGGTGCCGGCTACCTCGGTTCGCCGATCACGGCGGCACTCGACGCCGCCGGGGCCAAGACAATTTGCATCGAGCTGCCGGGCCGCGCCGATGCGCTCGTGCGCGAACGCGCGCTAACAAGCACGATTCCCGTCTCGCTCGACATCACCGATCTCCCCGCCCAACGCGCCAAGGTCACCGAACTCATCGCGGCGCACGGAACTCCCGACGGACTGGTGCATCTCCCCTTCGTTTCCTCGTCCGGAAAAAAACTGGAGGACATTCCCACTGAGGAAATGGATCGCACGCTCACACGTTCGCTGACGCCCGCGTTTGAACTCTGCCGATCCGTCGCCGGCGCGATGGCCGATAAGGGCCGCGGCAGCATCGTTCTCTTCTCGAGCATGTATGGCCTCGTCGCCCCCGATCCTAAAATCTATTTCGCGCCGATGGCTCCGAACCCCGTCGACTACGGCGCGAGCAAAGCCGCGCTGATCCAGATGAGCCGCTACCTGGCGACGCACTTCGGCCCCCGCGGTGTCCGCTTCAACTGTATTGCGCCCGGCCCGTTTCCGAATCCGAAAATCCAGGCCGACCTTCCGCAGTTCATCGCGCAGCTCAACGCCAAGACGGCGCTGAACCGCATCGGCCTAAACCACGAAATCGTCGGGCCCGCGCTGTTCCTGCTCGGCGACGGCGCGTCCTACGTCACGGGCCACACCCTGGTCGTCGACGGCGGTTGGACCACTTGGTAGTCGCGCCGAAACGCGGACTCCCGCCGACTAAGCGTTGTAGGCGGCCTCGTCCTCCGTGAGTTCGCGGGTGACCAAGTTGGGCCGATCTCGCACCATGCTGCGGAGGTTGCGATCGATGATGTCCTGAATGTGGGCTTCCATCGCTTTTTTTGCCGCCACGGAATCTCCCGCCTGGATCGCCTGAAAAATCTCCGTGTGACTGGCCAGCACCTGCCGACGCAGCGCCTCCTCATTCTTTTCCGGGAGCGCGCCCTGCGAAGCGCCACCGATCGGCGCCGAGACGACGCGGTTGATCAAGTGCAGTCGCAGAATCTCCTTCTTCATCAGGTCGTTTTTGGCGACGGTCATGATGGCGAGGTGAAACCGCACATCTTCGCGGACCAATTGCTTCAACAACGGCGCGTCGGCTGGCTTCGCGATGATTTGCTCCGTGAGTTGCACCATCGACTCAAGCGCAAATCCAATTTCACGCAGATCATCGTCGTTGCGCTGGCGGGCGGCCAATCCGGCCGCGTGGCTTTCCAAAGCGAGCCGCAACTCACACATCTCGCGAAATTCCTTCAGGTCCATCTGCTTCACTCGTGCGCCGAGTCTAGGCTGGATCACGACCAACCCATCCGCCTCCAACTGCCGCAAGGCATCGCGCACAGGGGTGCGGCTTACACCCGTTTCTATGGCCAGCACATTTGTCATCAGCGCCATCCCCGGCCGGTATTCGCCGTTCAGGATGCGTTTCTTAATATGGTCGTAGGCGATGTCGGAGTTGATGCTTTTCATTCCAAGGCTGGCGAATCGGGGCAAAATCGTGTGTTTGGCGGGTGAAGGCAAGCGTCCGAACTTCGAGCTGCCTTTTTCCGGAGCCGATATTTCCTGCGTCGCGTCCTCATGCGTGGAGCGGAATCCTTCCTCCTCCTCGTGCGCAGAGTTGAAAAATGAGACCGCCGTTAAATTTTTATTTTGGCCAGGTAGACTGCGGTTTTTCCTTCATGGCTCGAATAGTAGCTCACCCACAATATGCCGTCGTGCCACACGAGCCCCGGATAGCTGGTGTCGCCATCGCTGGGAACCGTCACGAGTGGAGTGAGCTGCCCGTCGGCACGAAGCTCCGCGAGCATCGTCCGCGAACCTGACGTCGAGCCTTTTTTCACGTTGGTGTAGTCGCGCGTGCCGACCATCCAGCGTCCGTCGGGCAACCGAATAAAATTCTGGCCGCCGAAGCGGTGGTTGCTCGTCTGCCACTTCCATTCCGCATACGGGGGATGCGCCCGCCCGATGTGTCCCATCAAATCGCCTGCTTCACGTCGCACCATCGCGACCATGTCGCCATTCGGCTCGAAGCGCAGCGTCGTTTCGTTGGGCCGGCCCGGAATCTCCATCGGTTTCAGCAAATCCCATTTCACGCCGTCGCGACTGCGGTAGAGCGCGAGCGACCATTCCGGCCCGGGCACCGAACTCGGCGTGGTCGAGTGGTAGGCCGCGCCGTAAGCCACACCGTCATGCCATGTAACGCGCCACATCCACTCACCTTCGCTCAAAATCGGCTGGGGTTCGCTCCATGCGCGACCGTCGTCCGAAAACATCACGCGCGATCGCCGGCTCTTCAGCGTTTTGCCTTCGTAGACCGAGCCGCCGCAATTCAGCATCAGTTGTCCCGTCGGCGTGACCGTGAATTTCGGATCGCGCAAATCGATTCCCTTCTCCGTCAGGTGCGCCGCCGAAGTCCACTCCGCGCCATCGCTCGACGTCAGGATCCGGATCGCACCGTCGCCGCCTACATGGGCATCCGCTTCGCGAAAGGTGCACCACCAGCGATCATGACAGCGGATCAGATCGGTGAAAGCGTTGTGCGCCCCTTCGTCCCAGATTTTGTTCACGCTGACAATTTCAGCAGTGGATGCCGCAAAAACCTTTATCGCCGGCAGCCCTAGCAGCATGGGAAGGAGAAAACAGCGGAGCCAACGCCGCGAAAACTGCGGCGAGAAAACAGGGGATGGGGTCATGAGAAAGGTTTGGGTTGGGCGAGAAATTATTCCAGCTGCACCACCGTGCCTTCGATTGTGCGCGGGCCGTCGGCGCGGTTAAAATAGTATACGACGAGGGCTCGATCCTTCGCGATCATCGTTGCCCACGGATAGCCTAGATCGACCGAGCCCCCATCATCCCGCAGCACCACCTCCGGAGCGGCCGTAAAATCGGTGCATTCGGGATTGAGCACGCGTGCCCGAATTCCAAACGGCTTGTGCCGGTATCCATAGACGAGCAGGACGCGGTTGTCCGGCAGCCGCATCGCTTGCAAAGGGTGGCCTTGAAAACCCATCGATCGCCATGGTTGAAAAGTCCTCCCACCATCCGTCGATCGGGTGAGGCAGGCCGCGTCGTCCAAATTTTCTGTGCGCATGAACGCGACGAGTTCACCCCGTGGCGTTTCGTAGATAGATGTCTCAGTGAACGACGCCTTTTCGTCACGTGCCACAACTCCGAGATGGGTCCATGTGAGCCCCTTGTCGTCGGAGGCGAGCAGCTGAGTTGAAACCTTTCGCGGTGCGATACTCTCGTGCGCAGCCACGACCCAGAAGATACGACCCGATTTACCTTCAATCATAGCCCCGCGATTGAATGCCGGGAGAGGGACCCCATATGGGTCAAGTCCAGTTTCCGGCAAGACGTGAGGTGGATAAATCGGCCCCTGCCAAGTCCGTCCTCCATCCGCAGAGCGAAGGAGATAGCCACCGAGGAACGTAAAGCCGTCGAGATGCGCTTTAATAACGGGCGGTTTCAGCTGCGCCACTCCTTCCGGTCGAAGCCATGCCCAGCCGTAGCTCGAACAGAGCAAGGTGCCGTTACGCAACTGCAGTAGCCCCGGATCCTGAGAGCCGCCAAACGCATGGGCGTAGAGCAACTGCGGCGCGTTGGTCCATGTCTCCCCTTCGTCGGCCGAACGGACTAAGACGAGCTGGCTGTTCGCATCGGTGTGAAACGTGCGCTTCTCACCGAGCAAGCGGCGTTCGGGCGCGCGCCGAAACGCCACCAGCAGCTCGCCGTCCGGTCGCTGCTCCACGGAGGGAAATGCACAATGGAAACGTGCATCAGAATAGATCACCACGTCCTTGATTTTCCGAATGCCTTGTGAAGGTTTTTCCGCCGCCAGACCAACGCTGACCGACAGCGGACCGCTGAGCAGCCCGAGTAAAATCCAATTTATTTTCATGATAACATTTCTGGGGAGACCCCACCCGACTATTTGACAGTGAAGTCGACGAACAGCGCTTGCTTGCTTAGATTGTCAGTGCCGCTGCTAAGTGGAATTAGCCGCTTAGAAAGTGCGGCTGATGCGGACGCGAAACGAGCGCACCGGGCCCTGAATAATCTGATCCTTGGAAACGCTTTTCAGCAAATACCACTCGTCCGTGAGATTAGTAACGTTCAGCTGAATCAGATTATTTTTCCACCGGTAATTTACATAACCGTTGGCGGATGCGTAGGCAGGAAGATAATAACGCGCGAATCGATCCGTTAGGGCCGGAGTCTCGACGTTGAATTTGCTTTTGTAGACCCCACCGCCACCGAACGAAAGGCCCTTGAGCTTGCCAGTGGTGAAACGGTAGCTCGAAACGAAATTGGCCGTCCTCTTCGCCGAACCGCGCGGGAAGATACCGTTGGTGGTGGTGACATCCGTATTGGAGCCGCCCACGTTGACCTGCCAGGAGCGGGTAATTTGGAAATAAACGTCCGCCTCGTAGCCCGTAGTTTCCTGTGATCCACTGTCGACTCGCCAGCCGGCCGCCGCCCGCACTGGGTCTGGATCGGGGAGGACGATGTGCTCAAGCTTGAGCTTGTAGGTCGACACGGTGCCCGCGATCCGGCCTTCGAAAAAGGCCAGCTTGATCCCAACCTCATTCACCGAGCCGATCTGCGATTTGAAAATTGTGCCGTCGGGATTCACCGCAGTGTTCGGTGCGTAGGTTTCCGAGTGGCCGTAGAACAATGAATAGGATTTCGTCGGCTTGATCACTGCGCCGTAATTATAGGTCCATATCTGCCCCTTGTTGAGCCGGCCAAGCACCGCAGACGTGCGCAAGTTGTCCGTGCGGCTCTGAAACCAGTCGTAGCGCGGCCCGCCGGCAATCTGAAACTTGTCCCCAAGGAACTTGATATGGTCCTTGAACCCGAACGAGAAGTTGGGCGAATGGGCCATTTGCCGATTCGTGCGCACCTTGTCGAAGGGGTCGTAGCCGGAATAGACTGGATTGTAGAGGTCGAGATTCTGAATCGGTCGCGCCGGGTTCTGGGAAAAAATTTCCTGAAATTGGTGTCGATACTGATACTGTGTCACCGCGAATACCTTGTGGCGGCTGCCCAACAGATCGAACGAGTAGGTTGAGTCAATCGCCGCGACGGAGTATTGATCGACGTTCTCGATAGTGCGCCAGATGCGCGTCATCTCGTGGTTGTTCGCCGCCATGCCCACCGGGATCACATCCTCCACAAAATGATCCCAGAAGCTGACGGTGCCGCCGGCGCGCAAAAGCCAGTCTTCGCCGAGCTTTCCCTCGTAAAACAAGCCGCCGGCTTGCTTGATATTTTTCGAAGTGCTCTGCCGTTCGCCAAAAGTGAAATTGCGCGGCAGCAAGCCCCACGTGGTAATTCCTCCCCGTTCCTGCGGCACGCCGAATTGGGCGGTGCGTTCACCGTAGCGCGGATAAAAGGCCGCCGGTCCGACCGTGCGTTGAGTTGGAACGGTAACGGCGGAAAACATGCCCGCCCCACCCCAGTCCTTGTAGGCGCCCTCCGTCAGGAATTCGCTGAAAAATCGCAGCTGACTCTTCGGCGTGAGCGTCACGGTGATGCTGGGATTGACATTCCAACGCCGCCCAAACGCGAAACGGCTCGGATCGCCGTTGACCAGATGCTCGTTCCGATAAGTAGCCACAAGGCGGACGGCCGCGCGCTTGGAGAGTGGCGTCGTATAGTCGAACTCCGTTTTCGTCTGATCATAGTCGCCGAAGGTGAAGGCGATCTCGCCACGGCGCTTCCACTGAGGTATCTTGCGCACGCGATTAGTCAGACCGCCGATGGCGGTGGAACCGTAGACCAGGCCGGCCGGACCCTTAAGGACCTCGACACGTTGATATTGATAGGGCTCGGCGCCCATTTGGCTTTGATTCTGGTTGTCCACCATGCCGTCGGTGAACTGGTCGCGCACGGTATAGCCGCGAATCATCGCACTGTCGCCCACGTTGGACTCGATGGTCACACCGGCCACAAACTGTAGGACATCGGCGAGCTCGGCGGGATTGAAATCCTGAAGGAATTGCTGGTTGAGAACGTTAATCGTCTGGGGCGTATCGATCAACGCCTCATTGCTGCGCGTCAGACCGATCGCATTGGGGGTCGAGTAGCCAACATCGGCGTCGTCCGTCACGATGAACTCTTTCAACTGAACCGTTTCCCCCGCGTTCGTGCTCGGCACGATCGAAACCGAGGGCGAACTCGTTCTCTGAGCGTAGGTGGATACTTGCGCAGCGATCAGCACGAGGCAGACGAGCCGTGATATGCCAGAAAGCGGTTTGGCGTTCATAATTTCGGACTTAGGATTTTAGTGGGGGAGGACTCGGAGTGTAGTTCGTGGTGTAGCCGCATCATATTTTCACCACATCAAGGCTCGCCGTAGCCCACGCAAAAAATCTCCTGAGCCACTCGCCTGCGCACTGGATCATCTCGGGGGCTCTATTTCCTTGCACGTATACATGTCCATACTCACGAATTTCCATTGTCAATTGAATCTTCTGCCTTGAATCCGAACCCCTGCCCGCCGCCCTCAGGACATTTTGCCCGACCGACCGCTCTAAGTGCGCTCGGGCTCGGCTGTGTGACGTTTGGCCGCGAGATCGACCGCACCGCCGCCTTCGCTATGATGAATCACGCGGCGGCAAGCGGAATGACGACGTTCGACACGGCGGCCGCTTACGCCGACGGAGACTCCGAGCGCATCGTGGGCGAGTGGCTCGCGGCTCATCGCGGCGCTCGCGCCGGCCTCACCCTCGCCACGAAACTGCTGCCGCCTTATGCGGCGGATCGCCTCGCCCAGGGCGTCGGCGAAAGTCTGTCCCGGCTCGGGACGGACTACCTCGACCTCCTGTTCTTGCATCAGTGGGACGAGTCAGCGCTGAACCCAGCTACCTTAATGGCGCTCGACACTCTCGTGCGTTCCGGCCGCGTGCGGGCACTGGGCGCGAGTAATTTCTCGGCGGAGCAGCTCGCGCAAATCATCGACCGGCAATCCGCCGCCGGCTACGCGCCGATATACGCACTCCAAAATATCCACAATCTCGCGGTGCGCGGTTTCGACGATTCGCTCCGCGAACTCTGCGCGCGCTGTGGTATCGCCCTCATCGGCTACAGCCCGCTCGGTGCCGGTTTCCTCACCGGCAAACACCGCGTGGGCGTCGCCCCCGGCAGCCGCTTCGCCATCATCCCCGGCCATCAGGCTATTTATTTCAACCCCGCCGCCCAGCGCCGCCTTGGCCGCCTCGAAGCTGCGGCGAAGCGCACCGGTCTCCCGATGGCGCACCTCGCCCTCGCGTGGGCGCTGCACCAGCCACAACTCTCAACCGTCCTCGTCGGCGGACGCAACCCAGCGCAACTCGATCAAGCGCTCGCCGCCCAGCGTTTCAACGACCCGGCGCTGTTTCGCGAACTCGCCAACGAATAAATCGTGGCAATGTGGTATTCGGTTCACTCAGGCGACACCAACCGGTTGTCTTTTAGGGCGGCTAGTCGGTTTTTGATCTACGATCATCCTATAGGTGCGGGGTTCGACCACTAACGATTGCTGCACGAGGCGGTAGAAGAGCTTGCCCCGGCTCGCCGAGGTGCGCCGATTGAAGCGAAAGGTGAACTCATCCAAGTATTACTCGAGATGCTTGTGCCCGACGGCACTTTGGTGGGCACCCAACAGCCAACGCTTCAGCGGCGAAATAACGCGGTGCGTGCGCGGCATCAGTTCATGGGCTCGTTTTTCATCTACGATGATAACGGCGTGAGTGTAGGCGAGTTTTTGAACGCCAGGCCGAACGCCAAGTCCTCGAACTCGCCCGCGTTCAGCCGAGTTCGGAGTGCGCACTGCCGCCAGCTGCTGCAACTCCTCCAAAATTTCAGGATGCCGTTGGTGGAAAAACCGTTTCACTTTCGCGTTGTCGAGGAGCTTGCGCACGTAGCGTCTTTGATCGTCTGATTTGTCTCATCCATGCGTGCCACGATTGTGATGTCCGGTCGGTGGCTTTCTTCGAAGCGAACGAGCCACCGCGGTGATCCGGCCGGCGTGCGCAGGCAGCGCGACAACACCAGTGACACGACCAGGTCCTGATCCAGCACCAGCAGCTCCGTCTCCGGGTTGCGCTCGACTTTCACGCCGATGACCGCGAGCTGGGCAATGACCTCCTGCACGATCTCGGGATGCTTTTGCCTGAGGAAGCGTTTGACCTCGATGAAACTGAAATCCGTCTCCGGCGTATAGCCGATGAGCTGATAAGCCTGCACCAGACTGCCGAATCGATTGCGAAACGCCGCGCTCGACGGCAGATCCTCCCGTTCGTCGATGATGACGCCTGAAATGCGCCCGTGCAGCCGCAGGATGTCCCGCAGCTTCTCCAACATTTCCTCGTCGGTGTAGCGCTTGGCCCGTGCGATGATGATTTCCTGGACGCGGGCAAAGTCCGCCGCCGCGATGATCGCCGGAAACGCGCCCTGCACCCGGAGCCACATTTCCGGCGGATTCTGGACATGCTTCCGTTTCAATTTGAAGGAGGTCCGGTGATAGACGTTGTTGCCGAGATATTTTTCGTTCGTGAGCAGTTGATGGACGCTGCCGCGTGTCCACAGCCGCCCGAGATCGGTCTTGAGGCCGCGGGCGTTGAGCCGCTCGGCGATTTCGCGTTCCGCCAGTCCCTCATCGAGAAAAGCGCGATACACCCATCGCACCGTCTCGACTTCGTCTTCCGGCCCGAGCGCAAGAACGACGCGATCCGTCTGGAGGCTTTTATGTTCGCCCACGGCCAAGATGCCCTTCGGTTGCCCCGCCTGATCGACCAGCATCCGGCGCAGCCCGTAGCCGGTGGTGCCGCCCTGCTTGAATCCCATCTGAATCAGCCGGCAGGCCCCTTGAAAAATCTTGGTCGAAAACTCGCGGCTGTATTCGCCGGCCATCGACCGTTTGACGCTCTTGATGATGTTCGAGGTGGGGGAGCCGTCGTTCTCGAATTGCTCGGCGCAGTAGTGGACGGTGATGCCTGTCCAGCGCCGATTAGATTTCGAGGTCGACGTCTAACTGGCGTTCTTCAGATGCCGGCGCGCTTGCAGATATATTCGTAGTAGCCGCTTTCGTCGGCATCCTGAAAGCGACCCCAGCGGCTCACGTCGTATGAGGCGGCGTGGGCCAATCCGCAGGAAGCGTGGGCCCGACGGCGATTGCTGGTGGTGCGGCTCATCGCACAGCATGAGCTGACGGTGGAGCAGATCGCGCGGGTGGCCGAGGTCAGCCGCCAAACGGTCTTCACCTACCGCGACACGTTGGTGGCGGGACGTGTCGCAGCCCTGCTCAGCCGCAAACGGGCACCGGGCCGGAAACCCGCGGTACGCGGAGCGGTGGCGACGGATTTTATCGCGCGGCTGGAAGCAGCCAAATTCCGGCAGGCGCGGGATGCCCAAGCGTGGATCACGAAGCGCACGCACCAGCACCTGAGCGAGAGTGGCGTGCGCCAATTTTTGCGCCGGTTGGGCGGCAAGCGCAAAGTGCCGCGCAAGTCGCACGCGAAGAAAGATCCGGCCAAAGCCCAAGCGTTTAAGGCCGAACTGCCTGCCCGACTGACCGCCGTGGTGGGCCCCACGCCCACGCAACCGGTGCGCCTGTGGGTGCTCGACGAGCACCGCTATGGTCTGCTGCCGGTGATCCGCCGCGTCTGGGGTCGGCGTGGCGTGCGCGTCCACGCCCCCTACGCCACGCGCTACAAGTGGGGCTACCACCATGAAGCGCTGGAGGTGGATGGGGCGCACGCCTGTGAGCTGCTGCTGACTCCGGCCATCGATCGCGATGTCCACGCGCTCTTTCTCCAACAAATCGCCGCGGCTGATCCCGCGGCCCTGCACGTGATCATCGCCGACCAAGCCGGCTTCCATCTGCCCGCTGGCGATCCGCGCATTCCGGCCAATGTCCGGCTCCTGCCGCTGCCGCCCTATTGCCCCGAACTCAATCCCGTCGAGCGCTTCGGCGGCCTCCTCAAAGCCACCGTCGCCAACCGGCTCTACCTGAACCTCCGCAAACTGGAGGACCATCTCATCGCCGCCGCCCGGCCTTGGTCCACCCCGCCGGCCGTGGCCGGCCTGATTCACTCCTGGCTCGCCGATCAAGTAAATCGTGGCGCTCCAGCCTAAAGTCTATTTAGTCGTCCCTTAAAAACCCATTGGGACGAGAGGGCGACTGAGGAAGGCGCGTGAGCCGAGTGCGAAGAGCAGCCGGGTGATGATCGCGTGGAGGCACGCCGAAGCGCGGCGCAGCCACAGGCTCAGGTTGGCGGCGGTGGCGGCGAGCAGCAGGTTCATGGCGTCGCCTTGGACGCCGCGCAGGAAATTGCGGCCGAGCCGGAAGTCGCTCTTGAGGTGGCCGATCCTCGGTTCGATGGCGGCGCGACGGCGGAAGCGGGCGCGCATTTTTCGCTTGGCGTAGTCGGTGGCCTCGGGCGCGGGCTGGCCGGGCAGGAGCAGCGCGGTCGGGCCATACTGCTTGCGACCGCGGTAGCCGCGGTCGGTGATGGCGGTCTCGGGCCGGTAGCCGGCGACCCGTTCGATCTGGGCCAGCGCGGGTTCGACCGTGTGGCCGTCGTAGGTGTTCTTTTCCAGGTTGAGGGCACCGAGGATGACGCCGTGGGTTTTGCCGACGGCCAGGGCCGCCTTGGCGCCGAACTCATACTCCTTGTGCGCCTTGCCCTTGGCCAGGCAGTAGACGTGGGGTTCGTGCAGGGAGTAGACTTTGTTTTGGTCGTGGCGTTTTTGCGCGAGCACCCGCGCGCAGAGTTGGAGCGTATCGGCGTGGCGGTGACCGGCGGGCAGCTTGCGCTCCAACTCGCGCACGAGCCGCCCGGCGATGGTCTTGAGCCGGCGCGCGGCCTTGCGGGCGAGCCCGCGGGTGCGCGGGTGCCGCCAGCCGCGCTGGGCCTGCAACAGCTTCGGCACGGTGCGCGCATACGACTGGCGCAGGGCGAGGCCCTCTTTGGCGGCGAGGCGGCGGGCGGTTTTGATCACCTTGGCGTGGAGCTTGGCGTCGGTCGGGAAGGTGATCGCCTTCTCCTGCGCGGTGGTGTCGAGGACGACTTCCGCTTCCTTCGCCTTCTCGCCGTGCAGGGCGATGGAGGCGGCCAGCAGTTTTTCCCCGCCGTCGGGACCGATGCGGTCGCGGAAGTGGACCAGTTCACTCGCCGCGCAGGGCGCGCTCCACTGGAACTCGCGCTCGCCGCAGAAGAACTGGAAGTAGGGATTGAGCGTCCACTGCCCGACCACGCGTTCGTCGGAAAGGTTGTGCAGCTGCTTGAGCAGCAGCAGCCCGACCATGCGGCGGATCGGCAACGCGGGGCGACCCTCGTCCTTGTAGAGTTGAGCGAAGGCGCGCTCGAACTGCGTCCAGTCGATCGTCGGCGCCAGCCGGTAAAGCGGCTGACGGGCATCGAGCATCGCGGCCAGATCGGGCAGCAGGAACTGCATCTGCGGGACGGTATCGGTCGTGGCGGGTTTCATCGTCGGAGTTTGCAAGAAATCCGACCCTCATGACCGGTTTTCCTGTAAATAAATCAAGCATACGCCATGCCTATCTTAATGGCCGACAATACTATGTCGCCTTATTAAG
>JBDSGI010000570.1:0-2941 GCA_039919035.1 Opitutaceae bacterium | reverse complement strand
CGGGACAGGGCCGCTTTCACCCGATTCTGAATTGCCACGAAATGGTCCAGGTCAAAGACGGTCGGCTCTTCATGGTCGGCGATCACCCGGAGCACCAGATGCTCGTCTTCAAACCCGACGGCACGATCTTGGAGTCGTGGGGCAGCGTCTGGCCCGGCGCGCACGGCCTGACTCTCTCGCGCGAGAACGGCGCCGAATTCCTCATCGTCTGCGACTCCGGCCTCTGGAAAAACGGCAACGGCGGCTACCGCCAGACCGGCCGCGTCACCAAAATCGATCTAACGGGTCGCGAGATTTTTTCCCTCAGCCACCCGATGACCGTCGGCGCCTACGAGCCCGGGATGCCGTTCAACCCCACCGAGAGTGCCATCGCTCCGGACGGCGATATCTACGTCGTCGACGGCTACGGCTCCGACTACGTGCTCCGCTACGATCACAACGGGAAATTTATCGCCCGCTTCGGCGGCAAGAAAGACGTTCCCGCCGAGCAGCGGCTCAACAACGCCCACGGCATCGCCGTCGATCTGCGCTCCGGGGCGGACCAGGCCACGCTTCTCGTCACCTCGCGTTCCGATCTTTGCTTCCGGCGCTTCACCCTCGACGGCCGCTTCCTCGAGACCATTCCGGTGCCCGGCTGCCGCGTCTGCCGCCCCGTGATTTCCGGCACCGAACTCTACGCCGGCGTCTGCTGGTCCACCGATCCCGTCGCGAGCAAACTCCCCGCCAACCCTTCCGGCTTCACCGTCGTGCTCGATGGCGCCGGCAAAGTTCTCAGCGCGCCCGGCGGCACCGAGCCCACTTACGTCGACGGCAAGCTTACGCCACTCGCCCGCGCCCAGCCTGTAATCGATCACGGCCACGACGTGTGCGTCCTCGCCAATGGCGATGTCATCGTCTGCCAGTGGAACGCTTTTCAAACCTACCCCGTGAAACTCGAACGCCTCGCCTGAACCCGCCTTGCACCCATGAAAATCCTCCCCTTGTTCGCGACGGCCGCTCTCGCCCTGGCCGTCTCCTTTTCCGCCGCGCTGGCCGCCACCACCACCGGCGCCGTCGAAGGCCGGGTGCTCAACGCCACCAGTTCCAGCTACGTCGAGGGCGCGCGCGTCACCCTCGAAGGCAGCACCCTCGAAACCTTCACCGATGCCGACGGCCGCTTCCTCCTCGCGCCAGTCCCCGCCGGCGACGCGCGGCTTCGCATTACCTACACCGGCGCCGCGCCGAGCGTGGCCACGGTCCGAGTCGCGGCCGGGCAGACCACCGCGCATGACGTCTCGCTGGCGACGTTTGGCAGTGTGAACAAGGCGGAGGGCGATACCGTCAAACTCGACCGATTCGTCGTTGGCGAATCGAGGGAAATGGAAGGCGCCGCCATCGCGATCAACGAGCAGCGCATCGCCTCCAACATCAAGACCGTCGTGTCCACCGATGAGTTCGGCGCCGTCGCCGAGGGCAACGTCGCGGAGTTCCTCAAGTTCATGCCCGGCGTTACCATCGATCTCAGCGGCGGCGACGGCCGCACGATCTCGCTCGATGGCGCGCCGGCGGACAACACCCCGATCAGCCTCGGCGGCATCGGGCTCTCGAGCCCGACCGGCACCGGCCGCGCGATCGAGGTCGGTTTTTTCAACCTGAACAACATCTCCCGCATCGAAGTTTCCCATTCGCCGACGCCAGACTCGCCCGGGAAAGCCCTCTCCGGCTCGATCAACCTCGTGCCCCGCAGTTCGTTCGAGCGCGTGCATCCGGTCTTCAACGGCAGTCTCTATCTGCTTATGCGCGATGACCACCGCGAGTTCGGCAAGACCGCCACGATGTATCGCGATAAACGCCACATGGTCTATCCCGGCGCCGACTTTTCCTGGGTCGTGCCCGTCAACAAACGCTTCGGCTTCTCCATCGCCGCCGGCGCCTCCACCCAATACTCAAGCCAGGATCGCGCCACCAATGTCTGGCGCGGCAACACCGCCGCGACCAATGGTGCCGCGTTTCCCGACACCGTGCCGGGGCGCCCCTACCTTTCCGCGTTCACGTTGCAGGATTCACCCAAGGAGTCCGACCGCGACTCGCTCGGCATCACCCTCGATTTCAAGCTCACCGCCCGCGACCGCCTCTCCCTGTCCTATCAATATTCCTCCTTCGACGGCTGGACCTCGAACCGCAACCTCCAGTTCGCGCCCAATCAAATTGTCGCCACTTCCATCTCGCCCACCGCCGCCCAGGGAGTTGCCGGGGTCGGCCAGCTCACGCTCAACAACGGCAACAACCGCGTCCGCGAAAACCGCACTTACCTGCCCACGTTCACGTGGCGCCACGATGGCCCTGTTTGGAAGTTCGATTTCGGCACCGGCCGCGCCTACGGCAAAAACGCCATCCGCTCCGTGGACAAGGGCACGTTCCTCGCGGTCGCCTCGCGCCGGACCGGCGTGACCATCGGGTTTGCCGACACCGGCTACCTGCGACCCGGCGTCATCACCGTCGTCGACAACACCGCCGCCCGCGCCCCGGTCGATCCCTACCACCTCAACAGCTACGCGCTCAACACCGCCACCAGCACGCCGCAGCTCGCCTCCGACGTAAACTTCACCGCCACCGCCAATGCCCGGCGCGATTTTCTCTGGAACGTGCCCGTTACGCTCCGCACCGGACTCGATTTCCGCCAGTCCTCGCGCGACTCCCGCCAGTGGACCGCCACCTACACCTACGTCGGCACCGACGGCCGGGGCAACCTCACCAACGGCACCGCGACTCCGTTTCTCGACACCGTCTTCGCGCAGCGCATCGCGCCCTACGGCTTCCCCCGCGTCCAGTATCCCGACGCCAAGGCCGTGTTCGAATACTACCAAACGCATCCCACGGAATTCACCCTTGATGAAAACAACCTCTACCGCAGCGGCGTAACCAATTCGAAACACGCCATGGAGTCCGTGTCCGCCACCTA
>JBDSGI010000569.1:0-3478 GCA_039919035.1 Opitutaceae bacterium | reverse complement strand
CACCTTAGGAAGCGGCGTCCGCGCAAGGTGGGAAACCTTACACCAAGCCGGTCGCGGGACGGTAATCTGTGACTCGCAAATACCCAAAAGCTCCCACCGCAGCCTTGGCGTGCTCCACCGCTTTGAGCGCTTCCTTTTGCGCGCCTTCGGCCAGCGCCTTGATCAGGCCGCGTTTGCCGGCGATCTGCCAGTCGATCGGGCGCGCCAACGCCACGATCTCCGGTCGTTTTTCCACGCCGGTGTAGCCGGCATCGGCGTGCACTTGCTTTTCCTGGCCGTGCAGTAGTTCCGCGGTCTTGGCGATGTCGGCCACGTTCGCCGCCGTCACGACCACGGTGTGCACCAGCGTGCTGTCCCGGTCCGTGCCGACGTGCGCTTTCAGTCCGAAATATCACTGCTTGCCCTTCTTGGTCTGGTGCATCTCGGGATCGCGTGCGCGTTTTGGGTTCTTGGTCGAGGCGGGCGCGGCGATGAGCGTGGCGTCCACCAACGTGCCTTCCCGCAGCAGCAGGCCGCGCGCGGCGAGGTCGGCGTTGATCGCGGTGAAGAGGCCTTTGCACAGGTCGTGGGTCTCCAGCAGCCGCCGGAACTTGAGTAGGGTCGTCGCGTCGGGCACGCCCTAGGCGTCGAGTTCGATGCCGGCGAAGCGTTGCAACGCCTGGCTGTCGTAGAGGGCATCCTCCAGCGCTTCGTCGGCCAGCGCATACCATTGCTGGAGGAAATAGACCCGCAGCATCCGCTCCAGACCGATGGGCGGGCGACCGCGCTCTCCCTTGGGATAGTGCGGCACGATGACCGCCAGTAACTGGGCCCACGGGATCACCTCCTCCATCCGCGCGAGGAACCGCTCGCGCCGCGTGTGCTTCTTCTTCGCGGCAAACTCGGCGTGGGCAAATGTCGTCTGGTTCGTCATGCCCTCCTCAAGCAGCCCCCATGCCTCTCCTCCTTCCTCCTCTCTGTCTCCGGCCCAGACGGGATTAAATCAGCGTCTCCTTAGAGTTAAGGCCGTCACGCGTGACGCATCCGCGCAAACGCGCGCCGCTGCCCATCGCGATCCAGCTCGGCCAGCGATTTCATCCGGCGCAGACTGAATCGGCGCACGTCCTGCGGAGTTTTCAACGCGAGCAGAAATCCTTGAATCTCGGGCGCGAGTTTGAGGAGCTTCAAGTGGTAGCTGAACGTGGCGGCGGTGACGCCCGCACGCCGCGCGAATTCCGCCTGTGACACTGTCGGGTCGGCCAAGTGTTTACGGTTCCACACCAGTGCCCGATGCAGGGGATGCGCGCCTTCTGTCGAGGGCTCAACGCGCGGGGCGGCGGGGAGTTTCTCGCGAAACTCTTCGCGGAACGGCGCGACGATGATTGCGGTCGGCGACCTTCCGAATGAACGGAAAACCACCCTGGGTTCAACTACGAGTGGAGCATGTTGCGGCCAGTTGGCGCGATCCACACGGCGTTCAATTACTACTCTCTCCTCCATTCCGTCGGTCAGACGTTCCAAGTGCAGCTTGAGCCGCACCTGAAATTGCCGCTGTCCGGGACTTTCCTCTCCGGCGGGGCCAGCCCGTAGCTCGACTCTCTCGACGCCCAAGGCCACAAGGTCCTTTTGTTCGGCTGGTGTGAGTCGAGGAAACACCTCGTCGAAGCGGGCGATGGCCGCGAGTAACCGGTCGGTGTCGAGTCGCGCGTGTTCGCACTCCAGCAAGCCCTGCCGCAGTTTCTCTCGCTCGACCAAGAGCTGCTGTTTCTCATCTTTCAGTTTCGCGGCATTCGCGCGGAGTTCGTCGCCGATCAAGTCGGCTTCGTCCGCCGTGATCGCATTGATCACCCGCTGCAGATGTTCGTCCGCCTGCGCGAGCGACTTGTCAATTTCGCCGAGCCGGACTTGGGCCTGTCCCCGGTCCACCTTCCGCTGAGTCTTCGCGACGACCAAGGTCTCGCGCACTATCTCAGGATGCCGCGCGATGGCCCCGATGAACTGGACGACCGTGATTTCGAGCAGCGTGGCCGAGAGGTGTTTTACGGGACAGGACGTCTTCTCCTGATGGGCCTGGCTGCACGTGTAATAGCGATAGAGTCGGCCGGCGGAGTCGCGCTTGCCGCTGGCGTTTGGGATCATCGCACGGTCGCAGTGGGCGCAAAACACGAGACCCTTAAGGATGTGACAATTTTTGTCGCGGGCTTGGAGATGGCAGCGCGCCGGCTGGAGCGACTTTACCACCGCCGCGTTGGCTCGTTCCCACAAATCGGCCGAAACGAGCGCCTCGTGCCGGCCGGCGTAGTGTTGAGCATTGAGACGCACGCGGCCGGCATAGATCGGGTTTCTGATAAGGTTCCTGAGCGAATCGCTCTTGAAGAGCTTTTCGCCCACGTTTTGGACGCGGCCGTCACGCCGCTTGAATATCCGGGCGCGGGTGCGCACCCCGGCTTCGTTCAGAGCGTTCGCAATCTCGGTTAACGAAACGAGCTTTGCGGCATCCTCGTAGATCCCGCGGACGATCACGGATTCCACGGGATGCGGGTGAAGCGTCTTCGTGAGGAGGTCGTAGTTGTAACCATACGGCACGAGTCCGCAGTTCCAGATTCCGCGCTTGGCCAGCTCGGCGAGCTTGGCCCGGACTTTTTCGGCGGTGTTCAGGCGTTCGTATTCCGCGACGCTGACCAAGAGATTGTTTTTGAGCCGACCCGACGGTGTTTCTTCCGACAAGTCTTCGGTGGCGCTGACGAGGCGGCAGCCGTGCAGGCTCAGAAATGCCCGGAACGGCGCCCATTCGTCCGTGTTCCGCAGCACACGCTCAAACTTAAAAATCAGCACCACCTTGACCTGACCTGCCTCGATCTGGCGCTTGAGCGCCTGGATGCCGGGGCGGTTCATCGTGCCACCCGAGTAAGCGGCGTCGGTGTGGCACGCACACTCGATCCAACCTTCGTGCGCATGCTTGCGGATATAGTCCCGGCAAATTGCCGCCTGACTCTCGCACGAATCAAAGCGACCGCCAACTTGGTGCAGGGTGGAAACGCGCGCATAGATCGCGACGGGAACCGGGCGGGGAGTGACGTGAACTGAATTTGATTGGATCGCTTGCATCGAAACCTCCGTTGAGGGTTGGCGGGCGATCCAATTGGCCTCTGCCCCAGAGTGATTTTTCCGAAGCAGAGCAGGGCAGAAATTGCGGAAGATTTCAACACCGAGCGTTAAACGATCCGGGGCGAAACACCTCTGAAAACGAGCATCCGTCGGAGGTTTCTAATGGAGAAATCCGAACCAAACGCGGAGATCGTTTAACGCGCGTTTTCGTAACACGTTAATTTGCAGGGGGAATTCCGGGATCGTTAAACGATCCGATTTAGTTCGGATAATTTTTGAAAATGGTCGGGGCGACAGGATTCGAACCTGCGACCTCTACGTCCCGAACGTAGCGCTCTACCAGGCTAAGCTACGCCCCGACATTTTTTCCACGACCGGCAATCGCGGTCGA
>JBDSGI010000568.1:0-5433 GCA_039919035.1 Opitutaceae bacterium | reverse complement strand
GTAGTGCCAGTGATGACAAACCCGACATTGGGTGCATCAGCCCCGGCGCCAACATGAGTCCGAACCGACAAGTTGACCAAGCTCGCGGGATTATCTGGCGCGGCATCGTAGACCTCGACCAAGGCCACTCCGGCCTGCTGGGTCCTGCCGTTAACCACCACCGTGTAGGCTCCGGCATCAAGGGCGGTGAGAATCACCGCATCGGCGCCAGACTCGGGAAGGCTAAACGCGCCAAGACTCTCGCTGGTCGCGGCAATCTGCGAAGCATTAATATTCATGCGCCAGTCATCATTGGAAGACGTAATCGACGCGCCCGAGTAGAGAGCCATCATTGGGTCCGGCAGCGTGTCGGCTACGCCAAATACCGAAAGCGTGGGGCCTACTCCACGCAATAGCATCGGCTTCGGTGCACTGCCGTTAATCACAAAACCAACAATCAGTGCGTCAGCCGAACCGCCAACCTTCGCCCGCACCGACAGATTGACGATCCTAGCCCCAGTGGCAGGGCCGTTCACCCCCACGGGTGTTTGTCCGCCCGACGTTCCTTGTCCCGAGGTGGTATTTACGACGAGGGTGGCACGATTGCTAAGAGCCCAACCCATGGCGTTCGTCGCTTCCGCCACGTAGGAACCTTCGTCCGATTTCTCGACCCCTCTCAAAATCAGGGTTGAATTCGTCGCTCCGGGGAGGACAACTCCGTTCTTTTTCCATTGGAATGTCGGAACCGGACCGCCGCTGGCCGAAACAACGAACGTAACGTCAGAGCGGGCAGCGGCCGTCTGGCTCGCTGGTTGCGCCGTGAAGACCGGAGGCGCCGCAATCACCAACATCGCATTGACGCTCTTGGCAGTGCCCACGGCGTTGGTCGCGACAACCGAGTAGACCCCGAGATCCACCGCCCTAACCGAGTCAATCGTTAGAATCGATTTGGTCGCGCCGGGAATGAGCGCACCGTCCTTTGTCCACTGCAAGTCAGCACCCGGGATCGCTGAAACTGACGTGCTGAACGTCGCTTTTGCGCCGTTGGTCACCGCCTGTGTCGTCGGTTGCGACAAAAACAGTGGCGCACTGATCACAACCAGCACCGCGTTGCCACTCACGACCGTCCCCGAGGCATTCGACACCATTACGACGTAGGTCGCCGCGTCCCGCGCGGTAACAAGGCCGATGGAAAGCGTCGCATTCGTCGCGCCGATTAGGTCCGTGCCGTTCTTTCTCCATTGGAAAGAGGGGGTCGGGTTACCCGTCGCCGAGACGGCAATGGTGGCCGAAGAACCGGCGACCACGGGTTGGCTGGCAATCGGCTGATTCAAAATCAAGGGCGCCTGCGGTGCCCCGCCCGACGAAGGGGGCGACACCGGCGGCGGATTCGGGGGAGTTGGGGTGACAGGCGGGGGCGGAGGCGTAGGCGACACAACCAAAACCGCAGGATTGCTGCTGGCAGACCCCGCCGAATTGGTGGCGACCGCGACATAACTGCCGTTGTCAGTCGTAGTCGCGCCAACCAAAGGTAGAGCGGTGCTGGTGGCGCCGATAATCGGGACTCCGTTTCTTTGCCACTGGATGGAAGGAGCCGGGATTCCGCTTGCTTCAACGACAAACGAAACGCTGGCCCCGGTAGCCACCGTCTGGTTCGGATTCGGCTGCTGGGTAAAGACCGGCGCGACCGCAACGGGCGGTGGCGGAGTGGGCGGGGGAGGCGAACTTGGGCTCGTCACCGTCATGGTAATCGAGCTGCTCATGGCCGAACCGAACGTGTTGGTTGCCGCCACAGAATACGTCCCATTGTCGTTCGAGGTCAGGTTCACCAGCGAGAGAGTCGAACCGGTGGACCCGCTCATTGCCACACCACCCTTGAACCACTGGAAAGTCGGGGCCGGCGACCCGTTCGCCGCGATGCTCAGACTCACCGTCCCGCCCAGCATGGCAGTCGATGGAGCAACCGGCTGCGACGTAATAGCGGGAGCGACCCCAGAAGGAGCGCTCGCCAATGTGACCTGCAATGCGAAGTCCGGGCTGTCGGCCGACCCTACTTCATTCGTGGCCGTCACCCGATAGCTCGCGCCATCCGAGAGGGAGGCATTGGTGATCGAAAATGTCCCGGCGGTCGCACCGGCAATCACGTTGCCGTTTTTTCTCCATTGAAAGGACGGTGCCGGCGTGCCGTCTGAGGTGACGACAAAAGTAATGTTCTCTCCCGTTGCCACCGTCGCAGTATCCGCCGCCCGGCTCGCGAGGACGAAGCAGGCGAGCACGACACATAACCAGCAGATCCGAACCAATACGAAACGGGTCCATGCGCTCGCGAACCAAAACAACGTGGAGAAATTCATCGGCTACGTCATCGTGCGCGCCTCGGCAGCCTGAAACCCCGAACGCTACTTACAACAGCCGTAGGTAATTCCCGACTTTTATTAACTGTTGTCAGTCAATATATAACAATTATAATTATTCACATGATATTATCAGCCATGCATTTCGCACAGTATTCACACCCAAGTGCGCCAGAGCAGTGTTTAGAGCCTGAAACCCAAAGTCCGGACCCAACGCGGCACTCCTTAAACAATCAAAGGCAGGACCCCAGACTACTCGGGCTTGGTAATCCCAAGCCTGTCGATCAGCTCGTAAAGCGTTGGGCGACTCACGCCCAGTTCTATGGCCGCGGCGGTAATTTTCCCCCCGTGTCTTCGCAGGGACTGACCAATCATTTCTCTCTCCAATTGCTCGCGTGCCTCCTTCAGGGAGAGAAGCACGCCCGCAGCGGCCAGCGCCTCCAGTTCCAAATCGCCTGGGCTCAGACGCTTCCCTTCGCCCATGATCACGGCGCGCTTCACGCGGTTCTGCAACTCTCGCACATTGCCGGGCCAGCCGTGCTGGCGGATCGCGCGGAGCGCATCAGGCGAAAAACTAAGCCCCGACTTCCCGTTCTCGGCCGCAAACCGCTGCAGGAAAGTCTGGGCAATGAACGAAACGTCATCGTCCCGTTCACGCAGCGGCGGCAGGACGATTTGCACGACCGCGAGGCGGTAGAACAAATCCTCACGGAAGCTCCCCGTGCTCATGCCTTTTTTCAAATCCGCGTTGGTCGCGGCCAGCACGCGCGTATCGACCGCGATTTCCTGCCTCCCGCCCACGCGCTCGATGCACTGCTCCTGCAGAAACCTCAGGAGCTTTACTTGAATCGGAAGCGGAACCTCCCCGATTTCATCGAGAAAAAGCGTCCCTCCACTGGAGTGCTCGATGCGACCCTTGCGCAGGGCATGCGCGCCGGTAAATGCTCCTTTTTCGTGCCCAAAAAGCTCACTCTCGATCAGTGACTCCGGAATGGCGCTGCAATTAATGGCCACAAACGGTCCGTCCTTCCGCGCGCTGCGCTGGTGAATTGCACGCGCCGTCATTTCCTTGCCCGTGCCGCTCTCGCCCAAAATTAAGACGGGCGCCTCCGTCGTCGCGACCTTGCGAATGGAATCAAAGACCGCCTGCATCCTGGCACCCGTCCCCAACAATCCCTCGAACGTATCACCGCGCAATTCCTGCTGCATTCTCAGATATTCCCGCTCCAGTTGAGCTAGGTGGAAGCACCGCTTCAGAAGAAACTTCAACTCATCCATCTCTACCGGCTTGCCCACAAAATCGTAGGCCCCTGCGCCGATCGCCCGCAACGCCGGCCCCTTCTCCGACTGGCCGCTGACGATCACCACCTTCGTGGACGCATCGATCGACAACAGTTCGGAAAGTATCGCCAGACCCTCCTCGGGATTGGCTGGATTCGGCGGCAGTCCGAGGTCGAGGAGGACGACCGCCGGACGCAGCGCGCGGAATTGCTCCAGCGCACTCGCACGATCGTGGGCGAGCCCAATCGAGTAATCCGCCGCCAGCGCCCACTTCATCTGCGTGCGAATTTCATCGTCGTCATCCACGATCAGCAGCTTGGGCTTGTGCGCCACCGGCTTTTTTTCCGTCGCAGTTGGGGCGGGCGATTCCTGATCGTCGGCGGAGGGCGTGGCGGAATTTTTCATCTGGGGACAGAAATAACAGGGAGAAACAAACGAAACGTTGTCCCTTTTCCAAGCTCGCTCTCCACGGCGATCCTTCCCCCGTGCGCCTCGGCGATCATCTTGCTCTGAAACATACCGATGCCCAAGCCGTTCTTCTTCGTCGTTTGAAATGGCCGGAAAAGCGAGTGCGCCAGAAACTCGGCCGTCATCCCGCACCCGTTGTCGGATACGCTCAGCACCACCCGCCCGGACTCCGTATGCGTCGCAACTCGCACCTCGCCATCCGCACCCACGGCCTCAGCTGCATTCAGGACCAGATTTGTGACCACCTTCTGCATCTGATCGCAATCAATAGGGACCGTGGGCACCGGACTAAGCTCCTTGGTAAGACGAAACCCCGAGGACCGCTCCAACCCGGCCAGCACGCCATCGACCAATTCGTTGAGGTTCGAGGCCACCGGTTCGAGCTTAAGCTCCCCGCGCAGCTGACCGAGCCGCCCAATCAGACGGTTGATGTGAGTCACCGTCTTGGCGATTCCACGCAGCGCGTCGGCGCGAAATTCCGGATCGTCGAAATGCACCGGAAGGTTTTTCAACATCAGGTTGAGCGTCGAGGCGGAGTTCTTGAGGTCGTGCACGAAAAACGCCGCCATCGCCTGAAAGGCCTCCAACTCTTTGGCTTCAACCAGTTTTTTCGACAGCTGAACCGTCAGCAATCCCGCCACCGCATGGTCGCCGATACACTTGAGCATATCCAAATCGTCAACGGAGTAGCCCACCCCGCCGACCCGATCTCCCACGACCAAGACGCCGAGCAATTCTCCGCGACCCACCATCGGCACACAAATCCGACTTCCTCCATTAGCGAACTGGCTCGGATGCAGGTCGCGCAGGATTATCGCCCAAGCCTCCTTAGACTTATCGATATCGATCGGCTCTGGATGCTGCAGGAAATACCCGCTGAGCGGGGAGCATTCAATCGTCCGGCCAACGGCGCCGGCGGCGGCGGCGGGCAGCAATTGCGCGGTCGAAGCCATTGGTTTTAGCGTTTCGCGTCGATCGTCGGCCACCCAGATCGTGACAGAAAGAGCCTGACAAGTTTCCGCAGTAAGCCTCGCCAGTGCCCGCGCCAAGTCCGCAGTATCCACGCGCGAGGCGGTGCCAGAGATAAACGTTTTCCAAACCGCGCGGTAGTCGTAGGGTGAACGACGGAAATTCCGGCTGACGAACTGCCGCAGCTGAAGCCGCGCCCGATCCGACTGCAATAGAATCGCCAAGACGACCAAGGCTACCAGCACCAGAAAAGCTTGGGTGGCAAATGCCGTGTTGCCCCCAAAATGCGTCACAATCTTGGCCAGCACGCCCACGATGAGAAGATAGGCGCCGGCGATGAGCACCGTTAGCGAGTTTTGCAGCACCGCCTGCGATGGATAAA
>JBDSGI010000567.1:0-5568 GCA_039919035.1 Opitutaceae bacterium | reverse complement strand
ACCGTAGCAGGTGCGCCCGCGACGGTGGTCGCCCGGCGCGGCGATATTTTCAACCTGCCCTCGCAAAACGAGTCCTTTGGCCCCGTGAATGTTCCGATTACGATCACGGCCTTGGCTCGCGGCACGTTTCCAGTCAGCGGCTACACCTACAAATTCTTTGTGAACGGCGTGGAGCTTGGTTCTTCCGTGAACATTCAGCCGCCCGGTGGCGGTGAGGGCCGTGTTAGCTGGGCTCCCCCGCAGCCCGGCGCCTATTTGCTGACGGTCGAAGCCTCCGACGGTGCTCACACAGTCACCACCCTCCCGGTTCGCTATTTCGCCACCGGCACCTCCTTCGTGAGTCCGGTCAACAATACTATCGTGCCGAATGGCTCGTCGGTCGTCCTGCAAGCGACCGCCATGCCTCCGCCCTCACCTACACCTGCGGCGCAGAACGCGTTCGTCGAACGCATGGAGTTTTACGTTGACGGCCAGTTGGTCGGCACCGACTCGACCTATCCTTACTCGTTTATCTACACCCCATCGAATTCGCCGACGACGCACACGGTCGAAGCCCGCGGTTACGACAACAACGGCACCCTGATATCCTCGCTTGGCACCGCCACGCGCCAGCTTTTCATGGTGTCGCCCGTCGGCATGATCCCCGATGTGCGCATCGTCAACCCGCCGGACGGCAGCAGCGTCAGCGCGGGAATCCAGATGGACATCTTGGCCGACGCGGTTTCACCCAACGGATTTATTCGCAAGGTCGAGTTTTACGTCAACGGGGTGCTGCTTAGCACGAGCCAGACGTTTCCCTTTAAGGCGACGTGGAAACCGGACGTCCCTGGTCGTTACCAGTGGGTCGCCATCGGCTACGACGACAAGAGCAACGCCGTCGCTTCGTCGCCCATCACCTTGACCGCCACCGGATCGTTTCCGACCGCGAGCATTATCGACCCTGATCGAAGCGGCCTCACCGTAGTCCAAGGCTCGATCGTGCCCGTGACGGTGCGCGCAGCGGGCCCGGATGGGGGATTGATTTCGCTCAAGACCATTGAGTTTCTCGTCGACGGCATTGTGAACGACTCCTTGCCGAAGGCAGTTACCACTACTGGCACGGGCCCCACCGGGACGGCGGGCAGCACGACGCCAGTGGCGCCGATTCTCGCTGAGCCTTTTGTTTTCAATTGGAAAAGCAATGTGGCCCTCGGCACCCACCGGTTCTCTACCCGGGTTACGGCCGCCAACGGCCTCAGCATCACCTCAGCGGAGATCACCGTAAACGTCGTTGCGAACCGCCCGCCCCAAGCCGAGATCGCCTCGCCCACCGGCTCCTCCACCATCGTCATGAACTCCGCGACGACCATTGTCGCGAATCCTACAGACGCGGATGGCACCATCGACCAAGTAGATTTCTTTGTGAACGGCGTCAGCATCGGCTCGGCGAAAAAGGCGCCGTTCCAGATTGCTTGGACGCCCACGAATTCCGGCTCATACGATCTTACCGTCCGCGCGACCGACAACGGCGGGGCGACCGCGCTCTCTCCCGCCGTCACCGTAAATGTCGATCCTCCGGCCACGCTCGGCTCCGGCCAGGTCACGCTCACGTATTCCGTGTATCGCGGCGACTACGGTTCGGCGGGTGAGAGCGGCCGTTTTGCCTTCTCGGTGAACCGCAACAATCGCGGCACCATGATCGCTTACTCGACCACGCCGGCCAATCGCAATTATCTCTGGACCGACATCGCGATCAACGGCGACGGAACCTTCGTGGTGCGGGACGCAGCCAATGCCGTTGTGCTCACCGGCCAGACCTCCGTTACCGGCGTGTCCGGCAACTTCGGCGGCAAGACCTTCATCGGTCCCATCACCTCGGACAAGGGGGTATTCGCGCCCTTGCAGCTGACTGGCTCGCTCTCGGGCGTGGCGGGCAGCCAAGTGGTCGCGATCATTGGTGGAGACGGCTCGATTACTCTCCACGTTTCCTCTGGGAACAATCGCGAGGTCGGCTCCGACCTCCTCGGGGCGACGGGCAACTATTCCTTCGCCGCCGCATCGGGGGGCCGTTTCAGCGGCACGGTTGCCAACAGCGTCGCCATCGTGAGTGGAACGGTCTCGGGCGCGGTTTCGGGCTCGTTCTTGCTGCGCCCGCAGGCGAGCCGCCTTACCAACATCTCCGCCCGCACGCTTGCGGGCGTCGGTGACCGCACGCTCGTCGCCGGTTTTGTGGTAAGCGGGAGCGGCAACAAACCGCTGCTCATCCGCGCCGTCGGTCCGACCCTCGCCAACTTCGGCGTCGCCAATCCTGTCGCAGATCCGTCGCTCAACGTCGTGAATCGACTGAACGTTGTCGTCGGCTCGAATAACGACTGGGGCAACGCATCCGCGCTGACTGTGGCCGCGACCCAAGTCGGGGCCTTCCAGCTCACGCCTGGCAGCCGCGATGCGGCCGTCCAGGTCTCGGTCGCGGCCGGCACCTACACGGCCGTGATCGGCGGTGCCAATCCGGCGGGCACGGCCCTCGTCGAAATCTACGACACCGAGACTACCGCCACGTTCTCCTCGCGGATCACCAACATTTCCACGCGTGGCCAGATCGGGGCGGGTGACGCTCTTATCGCCGGCTTCGTCATCAGCGGCGATCTGCGCAAAAAAGTGCTGATCCGCGCCATCGGTCCGACCCTGGCCAGCTTCGGCATCACCGGCGCCCTCGCCGATCCGAAGATCGATGTGTTTGCCGGCGCAACCGTGATCGCGAGCAACAACGACTGGAGCGATCCCTCGGTGTTCGCGCAGGTCGCCGCCACTAGCCCAATCGTAGGCGCCTTCCCGCTTGCGGCGAACAGCAAAGATTCCGCCCTCGTGCTCAATCTCACGCCCGGCGCTTACACCGTTCAGATCGCGGGCGTAGGTGGCACCACCGGCACGGCGCTGATCGAGATTTACGACGCCGATCTCTAATCGAAACGGCGTCGTGATTCATCCGGCCGCGTGCCCTTCGGGGTGCGCGGCCTTTACGTTTGGTCTGCCGGATGAGGCGGCACACGGTTGCGAACCCTGACTATTGGTTGGTCATTTTGCATTTCGTTCTTACGGTGCGCGTAATCATGAGCAGTGTCGCCAGTCCCTCGCGAGGCAACCAGCCCCATGCCTTTGCCAGCGTGTTCTCGCTGCTGGCGCCGCACATGGCCGACCTCGACCGTTTTTTGCACGGTCAGCTCGGCGCGTTCGAACCCGAGATTAGGACGATGGCCGACTATTGCATCGACACCTCGGGCAAGCGCATTCGGCCGGCATTGGTGTTTCTCAGCGGCTGGCGGGGGCCGGGAGTGATTGCGCCGGAACTGGTGCGGGTGGCGGCGGTGGTTGAGCTCGTGCATCTCGCGACGCTGGTGCACGACGACATCATGGATGAGGCGGATGTGCGTCGGAATCGGCGCACTGCTTCTCGGGAATATGGCGCCACGGCTGCCGTTCTGCTGGGCGATGCGCTTTTTGCTCACGCGCTGCATCTCGCGACCCAATTTCCCACCACGGAGATTTGCGCGGCGGTGTCCGAGTCCACCCGCCGGGTGTGTGCGGGAGAAATCGTTCAAACGCTGCGACGCGGCTCCACGAATATATCCCGGGCCGACTACCAGCGCATCGTCGACCTGAAAACGGCGGAGCTTTTCCGCGTGTCCTGTTTTCTCGGGGCCCGGCTGGCGGGTTTCGCGCCGGATTTTGTCGAGGCGGTGAGCCGCTTTGGCCGCCACCTTGGCATCGCTTATCAGATTTACGACGACCTCGTGGATTTCTTTGGCGATGAGTCGCGCATTGGCAAAACGCTCGGCACCGACCTCGCCAGCGGGAAACTGACGCTGCCACTGCTCGTGCTCTTGGAGCGCCTGCCCGCCGCCGAACGCACGGCGCTGCTCGGCGAGGTAACGGGCGCGCGTCCGCCCCAAGCCTCGATGCGGGTGCGTCAAATGCGGGAGCTCGGCATTTTTTCCGTGGTTGTTGACGCCGTCCACGCCGAGGTCGACGCCGCGCGCGCTGAACTCGCGGAATGGCCGGGTCAGGCGCCGACCCCCCTGCTTCTCGGCCTCTGCGACGGCCTCCTTGCTCAACTCGCCGCGTTGCGGCCGGTGGAGACGGTCGGCTCCTGAGCGGGTGCGGATTAAACTTTCGGTTTGCTCCCGGATGTTCCGCGCTCTTGTTTCTTCACCGTGATCGACGCCACCAAGATCCTCGGCAAGACGCTCGTGGCGTCGCCGGAGCGCCGGCAAGAAGCCGACGCTGACTTGGATATCGTGCGCCGCGTGCAGTCCGGTGATGTCGCCGCGTTTGATCAGCTGATTCTAAAATATCGCGAGCGCGTGTTCGGCATTGTCTACCACATGACATCGAATCGCGAGGATGCCGCGGACCTGACCCAGGATGCTTTCATCAAGGCGTTCCAGTCGATTCACCGGTTTGGCGGGCAGTCGTCCTTCTTTACTTGGCAATACCGGATTGCGGTGAACTCGACGCTCAGCCATCTGCGGACGTCGAAGCTTCGGTCGTTCTTTAGCTTGGAGCGGATTGATTCGGAAGAGCCGGTTTCGAAGGAAATAATCGACGCACTGACGGATAAATCAGGGGCCGACCGGGATACCTTTGTGCATGAGCTTCAAGAAAAATTGAACGATGCCATGCACAAGTTGTCTATCAAGCATCGCACCGTGGTTACTTTATTCGAAATTGACGGCCTCAGTCATCAAGAAATCGCCGATGTCATGGAGTGTTCGATCGGAACGGTTCGCTCGCGCTTGCACTATGCGAAACAGCTTCTTCAATCCGAGTTGCAGCCTTATTTGCGCCGATGATTAAGCCTGAAGGTAAGCGGAACGTCGCGGTAGAGGACCTGTTACAGTTAAAACGGGCAGAGCGTCCGCCGTCGGATTTTTGGGGTCGATTTGAGCGGGAGCTCAGGGCTAAACAACTTTCCGCACTGCTCGTGCGCCGGCCATGGTGGCATCGCCTGCCGAGTGTGGCACCTTTTCTTGTTCGTCACCGGATATTGATCGGTGCATCCGGCGTGCTAGCCATGAGTTTGATGTCCTTGCAGAGTTCTCGCTCACCCGGTCCTGCGGTGGCGAATCAACTGGTCGCGGCTGATGCCGCCTTGGGGACGGCTTCGGCTAGCGATTTTATTCCGACGCCAGAATCACACGATCCTCTCGCCGCGGTGGAACGGCCGATGCCCGTGCGCGCTTTGGTGGAGCCATCGCGTGAAGGTTTCTCCGCAGGCGGGGTGAATTTTGCGGTTCCGGCCGCTGTTAGAACAACGGCGGTAGTCGAGCAGCCCCTCCACCCGGATTCGGTCCCGACCGTTATGCCGCCGAGTATTTCCCATATCGTTGCCGCAGACTTGGCGCTCTCCGTCCCGGTCGATGCCGTCACACTCCGGACAAAGTTCGCTGGTCGAAGTGCCGCGCATGTGGTTGCGACTCGGACGACGGTTGAACCGTTGCAGCAAATGACCCCGCCCAGCGAAACCCGTAGGACCAGACTTCTTACTGCGATGGTTTCCATGACTTCGCTCGAAGCTCCAAATCGGGCAAC
>JBDSGI010000566.1:0-3003 GCA_039919035.1 Opitutaceae bacterium | reverse complement strand
TCGCGCGGGCGTCGGTGCCGGTCGGGCGCGGGTCGGCTTCGATTTGGTAGGGGATCTTGGCTTTCTTCGCGGCCTTGAGCAGACGGTCGTAAATCTTGGGATTGATGTTCGCGCCACGGCAGAGGATAGGGCCGCCGCCGAGTTTGGTTTCGCCGAACTTTCGATTGTCGCAATCGGGGTGATCGGTCGCGTGGCCGACATCGATGGCGACGGCGATGTGGGGATTCACGAGGTAGGCTGACGTCGTCGCGCCGCGCACGCCGACTTCTTCCTGGGACGTGGCGACGCTTACAACCTTCGCGGCGAAAGGCTTCTTTTCTTTCGAGAGACGGATGAGCGTCTCGCCGACGATGTAGGCGCCCACTTTGTTATCGAACGCGCGCGCCGTGCCGATGCTGCCACGGATGAGTTCCAACTCGTGATCGTAGATCGCGACATCGCCGATGCTCACTCGCTCCAGAGCCTCGGCCTTGGAGCGCACACCAATGTCGATCCAGATTTCGTGCTTCTTGGGCACCTTCTTTCGGTCCTCTTCATCCATGAGGTGAATCGCGCGCTTCCCGGTGACACCTTTGACCGGACCGTCGGCGGTCTGAATGATCACTCGTCGGCCGGAGATGACGCTGAGGTCATGACCGCCGATGGTATCGAAATAGATGAAGCCGTCCTTGTTGACGTAGGTGATGATGAGGCCGAGCTCGTCCATGTGGCCTGCGAGCATAAGCACGGGGTCGCCCTTGGGGTTCAGCGTGGCGATGCGGTTGCCAAGGGCATCGTTGGCATACGTGTCGGCGGCGGGTTTCACGTGCCGGTCGAAAACGGCCTGAGCCTCGCCCTCGTAGCCCGACGGCGAGCGGGCGTGAAGCAGTTCAGCGAGAAACGCGGGGACTTTGTAGGACGACATGGGTTTTAGTCTCGCGCTGCCGGGCGGTGGCGCAAAGCGTTTTTGGCGAATGACGATTTATCCAGCCATCGATATCAAGGGCGGCCGTTGTGTGCGACTGCTGCAGGGCCGCGCCGACCAGGAGACGGTTTACGCCGAGAATCCCGCGGAGGTCGCCGCCGGATTCCGGGCGGCCGGCAGCGCTTGGGTGCATGTCGTCGATCTCGACGGCGCCTTTGCGGGCGAGCCGCAGAATCTCGTGGCGGTGCAGGCGATCGCGGCGCTGGGCATGAAAGTGGAACTCGGCGGCGGCCTGCGCACCCGCGCGGCTGTGGAGCGAGCGTTGGGCTTTGGCGTGAGCCGCGTGGTGATTGGGACGCGCGCGGCGGAAAGCGAGAGCTTTGTGGGTGAGCTCGTGCAGGCTTTCGGCGACAAAATCGCCGTCGGGATCGATGCGAAGGACGGCAAAGTCGCGGTTAAAGGCTGGGTGGATACGACCGGCACCGGCGCGCTCGATCTCGCGAAGCGCATGGGCGCGCTGGGCGTGCGCACGATCATTTACACCGACATCGGCACCGATGGCATGTTGACCGGGCCAAACTTCGTCGCGCAGGAGGCGATGCTGGCCTTGGGAAAGTTTAACGTCATCGCGAGCGGTGGGGTCAGTCGCCGCGAAGACGTTGTGAAGCTCAATGAACTGTCCCAGCGCCACGCCAATCTCGACGGTGTGATTGTTGGGAAAGCGCTTTACGAAAAACGCGTCGAGCTGCCAGACCTGCTGGCGATCGCGCGCGGGTGAGGCGTCAGCCTTTGATTTTCTCCGCGATTTCCTCGAGCGGATAGGTGAGGATTTCGGCGAGCGTGGGGTGATACCACGGCGCGCGCAGAAGATCGAAGACGGTGGCCTTCATTGCCAGCGGGCCGCTGAAAGCGTGGATGAGTTCACCGGCATCCTTGCCCACGATTTCGGCGCCGAGGATGCGGCCGCGTTTGGGCTCGGCGATGACTTTGACGTAGCCGTAGTTGGCGTCCATCAGAATGGATTTCCCGTGATCGTTGAACGGATAGCTCGCCGTGAGATAGGGCGTGCCGCGCTCGTCGAGCTCACTTTCGAGCACTCCGATCGTGGCGAGCTGGGGATCGGTGAAGACGACGTTGAGAAGGAGGGAGTAGTCGACGGGCTTGAGCTTCGCGACGCCGGCGACGTGGCGCGCGGCCAGTTCGCCCTGCTGGATCGCGATGTGAACGATCTCGTGGGGGCCGGCGCAATCACCGGCGGCGTAGATGTGGGGCACGCTGGTTTGCTGCCATTGGTTTGTGACGATCTGGCCGTTTGGGCGCGTGGCGACGCCGGCGGCGGACAGATTGAGCGGTGCGTTATTGGGTTCGCGGCCGAGGGCGTTTAAGAGATGGGCGGCGCGGCGTTTCACGACTTTGCCGTCGTGAACAAACTCAACCTCGAAGCCGGCGCGAGTGTGGCGGACGCGCTGCAACTGCGTGCCCGCAAAAAGTTCGATGCCTTCGTCCACAAACGCCTGCTGCACGACGGTAGAGGCGTCGGGCGAATGATCGCTGAGAATATTCGCGCTGCGCTGCACGAGGGTGACGCGCGCGCCGATGCGGTTGAGAAATTGCGCGAGCTCGCAGGCGACGATGCCGCCCCCGAGCACGATCACGCTCTTGGGCACGAAATCGAGATCGAGCACGTCGTCGCTCGTCCAGAACGGCGCGTCGGCCAACCCGGGCACGGGTGGCACGCTGACCTTGGAACCGGTGCCAACGAGAAAGTGCTTGGCGCGGACACGGGTGCCGTCGGAAAGGTCCAGCGTGTGCGCGTCAACGAAGCGGGCGTGGGCACGGATCAAGGTGAACTTGCGCGAGACGAGCGCTTCCTGCCGATAGCGCGCGAACTCGCCGATGATTTTTTTCTTTCGCGCGTGGATGGCTTTCATGTCGGCGCGGGCCGAAGGAATTTTCAGGCCGAAGGTTTTTCCCTTCTGGGCGAGATGCAGCACGTCGGCCATGTAGAGCAGGGTCTTCGACGGCATGCAGCCGCGGAGAATACAGAGCCCGCCCAGTTCGCGCGCGCCGTCGATGATGGCAGTCTTAAGGCCGAGCGA
>JBDSGI010000565.1:0-2827 GCA_039919035.1 Opitutaceae bacterium | reverse complement strand
CCCCGAGGCGTTCGTGATAAAGACGAACGAGATGATGATCAGCGCCAGCAACACGGCAAAAATCGTGCGGAAGTGATGCTGAAAATATTTCTGAATCCAAGTAATCATGGGGAGAAAACGTGCGAAGCTAGGTCGGCTCCCGCCACTGGCAAGGGCGAAGTAGAAACCTACTTGGGTTGGGGCCTAAAACGCGGTCAGCTGACCGCACACGTCCGGCCCTCCGGCGCTACTTGGCCGCGCGCCGCGCGCCCATCGCGAAGGGCGGGCGGGACTCTTCGAAGGGATTTTGCGTGAGCAGCTGGTCGACGGTCTGCTGAAAAAACTCTTGGTCGCCGAGCCGGGCCAGGGCTGCGTTATATTGGCCCACGATGGGATCGATCGATTCGATCGTGGCGTCGGCGGGATCGTCGCCAAAGTTGTCGTCCCGGTTCTTGAAGTCGAACAGCGTGAGGCGATTCAGCGGCTGCGCCGGCTGGTAAAGGTCTTCGGTCTCCTCGCTCGTCGCCGGCGGCCGCAGCGCAGTCACCAGCTTGAGCATCACCAGACGGCTGAGGCATTCGTTGAGCAGTTGCGCGGGCACCTTGAGCAGCGCGCCGAGCATCGAGACTGAGGCGGGCGGCATGCAGGCGTTGAAGCGCCGGCAGATGGTGAGAAAGACCACGAGGGCCAGCCGCTCGCGCATGGCCTCGGAAAGCGTGCCCCACGCGGCCTGGCTGTTGCGGAAGTGCACGTTTTGCACGGCGTAGCTCACGATGCCGCCGGTGAGCACGCACAGCCAGAAGATGAACAACCCTGAGATGACCACGAACGGCAATGCCAGCGAACCGTAGAGATTGCGCTCCAGCAGGACGCGCTTCACGAAGAGAAACGCCATGACGTTGTTCATCACCAACAGACCGCCCACCACCAAGCCGCCAATCAACGCGGCCCGCCAGAAGACGCGGGTGTTGGGGATCACGCGGTAGAATACCGTGAGCAGTGCGGCCAACAACGAGAAGGACGCCAGCTGCAGCAGCCAGCCCACCGAGCGAAATTTACCCACTTCGTCCGGCAGTTTGTCGTCGAACATGTGGAAGAACGTGCTCGCGCCGAGGAGCGCCACGGCGGAGAAAAACAACACCGCGCCGAGCGTCAGCACAGTCCAGTAGAGCACGATCCGCTTCACCACCGAGCGCCCCTGCCGCACGCCCCAGATGTCGTTAAACGTGTCCTCGATCGACTTGAAGAGCAGGAGCACGATCACCAGCAGCGTAAACATGCCGAGGGCGGGGGCGGAACTCGATTGGGAGGACTTGATGATGTTGTTGATCACGTCCACCAGTTGCGGGTTCACCTGATTCGCCGTCTGGGTCAACGTCTCGTATTGGGCGATTTGCGGCGCCACGATCTTGACGAGGCGGTTGAGCGTGTCGGCGACGAGATTGGGATCGTTTTTCCCGAGGGCGAAGCCCGCGACCAACACCGCAATGGCAATGAGCGGCCCGAGCCCGAGCAACGAACTAAAGCTGAGCGCCGCCGCGCGGCTCACGATGCGGGACTCGAAGAAAACCGTGACGGTAATGGAAATCACCCGCAGCACCGCATAGGCGCAGCCCACGGGCGAGCGATCCTTCAGGTGTGTCGACTGCCAGATCTCGCGTTGGTAGATTTGGACCAGACGTCGCCAGCGGGCGGCGAGCCCGACTTTTTTGGGAATGGGCGATAAGCCGGGAAGAGCCACGGATCAGGGCGAGATGAAATGCCAGGACAGCAGGCCCCAGCCGGCGACGGCGGCGAGCGCAGCGACCAGCGCCGGCACGAGGTGCACGAAGACGGTGCACAAGTAGAGCCCGAGCGAACCGGTCACGAGCGGCAGGAGCGCGGCGTTGTCACCCTGAAGATACAGCATCGTGCCCATCAGGCCGAATCCGAGCGCCGCGCGGAAACGCACCACGGGGTAGAGCGTGGTCATGCCGAGACCGAGCAAGACCGCGAGCACGAGATCGATTGCGCCGACCACCGCAAAGGGATGTTCGAGCCACTGGCTTAGTTCGGCCGACATCAGCGCGGCAGCGCCGGGGAGAATCTCGCCGGCCGCCGCGAGCACCAGCGCGAGGGTCGCACCCCAAAGGCCGAAGCGCGCGGCGCGCGCCATGTCGCCGGCCGGGCTGCGCTTGCCCGCGGTGTCGGGCGTGAGGCCCTCGGCGGCCGCCACCATGTCGTCGACCGAAATGGGTTTGGTCGAGTCGGTCGGTTTGTTGAGGGCGTTGATTTCCTTGGCCTTGAGCGTGAGCTTTTTCCGCTCGGGAAACACCGCGGCCATCAGCTCCGCCTGGCTGCTGAGCGCCACCCACTGCTCGGTCGTGGCATCATAGATCAGCGTGTCGGGGGTCACCTGGCCGGCCTCCGCCAGGTCGCCGACCTGTAGTGGATTGAACGGGCCGCGGGCCTCGGTCTCGGTCGCGTTGCGGAGGTAAATTTCCTGCGTGGCCATGAGCGCGAAGGGTGGTTATGCGCATTCCCAGCGGCAAGAGCGATTTGCGGCTCACATCCGGGTGAGCGTGCGGAGGCCGAGGAGGCGCAGCCCAGTTTCCAAAGTGAGCAAGGTGCGAGCGCACAGCAACAAGCGCCGGGCGCGGATGACCGGGTCGTCGACGAGGACTTTGTCCGCGTTGTTGAAAGAACTGTAATCTCCGGCGAGCTCGAAAAGATAGAGGCAGAGAAAATGCGGCCGCAGGGTCTCGCCTGCGAGCCGGATGGCGTCGGAAAACTTGCTCAGTTTCCGTGCGACCATGATCTCGGTGGGCGTCTCGGGCGCGGTCGCGAGCGCCTCGCCGGCGGCGTCGGT
>JBDSGI010000564.1:0-3155 GCA_039919035.1 Opitutaceae bacterium | reverse complement strand
GGAGGGAAGACTGTCGTTCGCGGACTTGGATTTCATTTTCGTCGATAGTTATGCTTTGCGCGGTGGCAGAGCTGGGTGGTTGTGCTGAACGCCCGCCCCTTAATCACGGAGCGAGCCAGCGGATCGTCAGTTTAGCGCAAAGCGTTCGATGGTAGGCTGCTGAAAATTCGTTGAGGCGCGTCCCAGGACATAGCGGGACGAAAACGCCGTGCATATTGCATTACCGACCGCGGCGATATTCGCGATTCGCCCAACAGCCGGAACGCGCCATGCCGATCGGGCGACCAGAGGGTTCCTCTGCCGCCGATTAATTCTCGAAGTGCTGCCTCAATCTCAGCCGCACTGAACACCGGGCCGCGCGGGCCGTCGGCGTCACATTTTCTTCACCGCATACGCCATGGCGTCGGCAATCTTTTCGAGCTGCTCGTCAGTGTGCATCGCCGAGATGGCAGTGCGGATGAGATCCTTGCCCGCGGGCACGGCGGGCGCGATCGACATGACCGTGAAGACGCCTTTTTCAAGAAGGGCCTTCCAAAATGGGTAAACGCGCTCCTTCGAGCCCAGCACGATCGGCACGGCGGGCGTCTCGCTTTCCCAGGTGTCGAGGCCAAGGGCCTTGAGCATCGCGCGATATTTGCGAGTGTTAGACCAGAGTTTTTCGAGGTGCTGCGGCTCGGCCTGCATGATTTCAAGGGAGGCTTGCGCGCAGGCGGCCTGACTTGGGCTGATGGCGGCGGAGAAAATCGTCTGCTTCGAGTGGGTGCGCAGATACTCGATAATTTCGGTCGAGGCCGCGACAAAGCCGCCGGTGCTGGCAAGCGACTTGGAGAGACTGCCGCAGATGACGTCCACCTTGTCGTTCAGACCAAAGTGATCGACCGTCCCGCGCCCTTGGCGTCCGAGGACGCCGAAGCCATGGGCATCATCGAGCACGGTGAAGCAGCCATTTTCTTCCGCGATCTCGGCGAGTTCGGGGAGGCGGGCGATGTGGCCTTCCATCGAGTAAACGCCTTCGACGATGAGCATCTTGGTGGCGTCCTGATTCACGGCGCCGAGCACCTCGCGCAGGTCGTCCGGGCTGTTGTGGCTGAATCGTTCGACGGTCGCCATCGATAGCCGGATGCCGTCCCAGAGACAGGAATGGATGTTCTTGTCGGCGAGGACGACGTCGCCCTTTTGCGCAAACGAGGCCACGCTCGAAAGGCAGGAAAGATATCCGGCAACGTGGATGTGGCAGGCTTCCCGTCCGAGAAAGGCGGCGAGTTTTTCCTCAAGCTCGACGTGGTAGGCGCGCGAGCCGTTCGAGGTGCGCGCCCCCGTCGTGCTGGTGCCCCACTTGAGCATGGCGGCGCGGCCAGCCTCGATGACCTTGGGATGAAACGAAAGCCCGAGGTAGTCGTTGCTGGAGAGCATGATTGTCTCCTTGCCGTGCAACGTGACCGTCGTGCCCTTCTGGGCCTCCATGGCGTGGTAGTAGGGCGCGTATTTTAGCCGCATCTTCGTCGCGTAATCGTCGCGACAGCGGGCCAGCAGAGTCTTCTTGTTCTTCGTGAAAAATGAGAGCGCCATGAACGGCGCAAACCGTGGGCGGCGGGCCGGTGCATTGCAAACGGAAAGGCGGGATCGTCCCGCGCTCGCGCTCGGATGAGCGCATCGGATCGATCAGCGGCGCGGGAGGCTGAGCATCCACGCGCGAAGTTCCGCGCCGTAGTCAGTCCACGATTTGAAGCGGCGATCGCGAGCCTGAGTGGCGAGCGCGCTCAGGTCGGCGGGGGAACGCAGCAGGCGCGCGATGGCGGAGGCGAGCGACGCCGCGTCGACCGACTCAAGCGCGACGCAGCCGCCGTGCGCCGCGGATTCGCCCAAGGCGCCCCGCGCGGAGCAGACGCACGGTTTCCCATGCGAAAGGCTTTCGATGACGGGCAGCCCGAATCCCTCGACGAGCGAGGGATAGACTGTGAACGTGCAGTTGGCATACGCGGCGGCGAGTGTCGCTTCGCCGACCGGTCCGTCGTAGCGCAGCGCCCGGCCCGCGGCCTGCAGTTCGCGAATGCGCGCGAGGGCGGGCGCTCCCGTTTGGGGATGAGCGAGGCCGATGAGGTGGAGGGAAAAGCTTTCTCCGTCCCGCCAGAGCCGCTCGCACGCATCGAGCAGCGCGAAATGGTTTTTCCGACCTTCGATGCTGCCGACGCTAAGGATGATCGGCGCGACGTGGTCGACGGTCGGGGTGGGTGGATTGGCGGGCAGGGCAACCGCATCGATGCCGAGCGTGATTGCGAGGACGGGCGGCGGGTTGGTGATTCCGAGCCAGCGCCAGTAATCGATGAGCGCGGTGCGGGAAGTCTCCGAAACCACCGCGATGCCGTCGAACGCCAGCAGCTCGATGAGATACGAGGGGAACCGAGCCACGGTTTTCGTCGGCGTGAGTTCGGGAAACTGGAGCGCAATGGCGTCGTGAAACAGCGCGACGCGCGGTCCGCTCGTGGCGGCGAAAATATCTGGCAGCGCGCGTGCGACTGACGGAGAGAAGACCTCCGGCACGATCAACCCGGCGGCTTTCAGCGCCATGAGTTCACGGCTGACGACCGCTCCGCCCTGCGTTGCTCGTCGCCACCGCCCGCCAAGCCGGGCTGAGAGCGGCCAGCGCGCGCCGCGCTTTGCGGCGGGTGCGGTCGCGGCGAGATTCGCGCGCTCCCAAGCCTGCAAGGTGCGCCAACCCGTGCGATAGGGATCGTGGGTGATGGGAACGGCGTGGATACCGAGCGCCGCCAGCAGCGAGCGGGTGACGCGTTGGATGCCGGTGCGCGCGCGCGTGTGGCACGTGTGCGAGAGATCGAGGAGCAGGGGAGCGGGCATGGCGGCGCTCACGGTTCTGGCAGTGCCAGCCTCAGATCATAAAGTGCAAACGACAGCGCACGCGCGCCGGGCGCCGGGCTTTCCGCGATCGCGGGGGCGGGTGATGAAAACTCTAGGACGGAATCCGGCGCCGCGCGGCTTGGTAGCTCGACGGCGTGGCGAGTGAGGGCGAGATTCGTCTCGCCCCGCCAGACTTCGTGCCCGTCTTGGGTGAGGGTTACGGTTCGCGGTGTGAGACTGCGCAGCGCGAATTGCAGCCGGAGCGGGCCGGTGGCCGGAGGGCGAGTTTCAAGTCTTAG
>JBDSGI010000563.1:0-3465 GCA_039919035.1 Opitutaceae bacterium | reverse complement strand
CTGGACCTTCGGGATCAAGGGCTCCTTCTAAACCCATGGGTTCCGCGACGGTGGAACTCCATGCGTCCCGGCGCCGCTCGCGAATTCTTGCTAAACCACTCCCTGAAAGACCCGAAAATCGGATCATTGCTAGGTAATCACAAACCCGTCGACCCTGAAGAGCCCCATGAAAAAATCCAGTATCCTGAGCCGTGCCGCGTTTGTGTTCGGCCAGCTCGCCATCCCTGCCCTGGAGGCCCAGGAAACCGCCCCAAAACTTCCGGCTGATCCTGCGCTCGTGTTGAGCCCCTTCACGGTGAGCTCGAGCAACGATGTCGGCTACTATGCCGCCCACGCGAGCAGCGCCACGCGGATCAATAAAGCCGTGATCGATCTGCCGCTTTCACTCAACGTCGTCACGTCCGAGTTCATGACGGACATCAACGCCTTCAGCCTTGATGAGGCGCTTCGGTATACGGCGGGGGTGAATTCCGAGGGTTTCAGCGAGAACGTGTTCTCGATCCGCGGCTTTACCGCCGGTGCGACCTTTCGTGACGGCGTCGGCACGCCGGGCGGCGGTTTCAACACTCCCAGCTCCCTCGTGGACCGGGTGGAGGTGATGAAGGGACCGAGCGCCTTGCTCTACGGCCAAGGCACCGCCGGCGGTGTCGTCAATACGATCACCAAGAAGCCCACCGGGGCCCGGAAAAACAGCATTCAGATGTTCTACGGTAGTTACGACACGAGGCGCGGCATGTATGATTTTAACGGGCCGGTGCCGGGGCTAAAACTCAAGGATTGGATGATCCTCTACCGCCTCACGGGTCAATATCACCGCGGCGACACGCACCTGTTCAACCAGCGGATCGAGGAGGATGTGGTCAACCCGATGCTCTCGTTTATTTATCGGAAGAACACCAGCCTCACGCTGCAATACACCTACCAGCATCATATCAATTACGGTCATCCTGAGGCCATCGCCGCCCTGGCCTCCGTGCCGCTCACGGATGCCCGCTTTGCCGGAATTATCGATGTCGCCGGACTTCAACGCCGCATTCCGGCGGATGTCTTTTCGCGGCTGCGGGCCAGCCCGAGTTATGCGGACGTGCCGACGTCCTACAATCCGGAACCACCCAACGCCCAGATCCGCAGCATGAACAAGGTGCTGACCTCGACGTTCGAGCACGCCTTCACGCCGCAGATCTCCTTGCGATCGGTCGGCATTTACTGGCACCACACCAATTTCAACTACCAGCGTATCGGGTCAATCGAGACAGCGGCCACTCCGGGCTTTATCACCCAGCAAGGCGCGCTCCGCTGGATCACGCAGCGAAATGCGACCATCCAGACCGACCTGAGTGCGCGCTTCGGCGTGAAGTCGATCAAGAACCAGCTGGTGCTCGGCCATCTTTGGCAGAAGTCGATCGACAGCTTCGAGCTGTTCCGCGACACGGACCTCACGTTTCCCATCCGCCGCGCCCCGGTTTTTCCGAACGATTATTTCCTGGGCAACCCGGCCTCCATCATGAACGGCACAGCGGTCTGGAATGGCCGGACGACGAACAACAACATGACCGGGACCGACTTCAATTTCTTCGTCCAGAATCGGGTCGGTGCGCAGGAGCGGCAGGCCGCCTACCTCATTGATCTGGTCGAGTTTCTTGACGGCCGATTTTCCCTGCTCGGCGGAGTGCGCATCGAGAATATCGAGGGTTTCAGTTCGACCAAGCAGCGCGGACCCTCGTTCGTCGGCGCCCCGTTGCTTTCTTCGGTTTCTTCCACGCCGCCGCGCCGCACTCTCGGCCAATATGCGGCCATGTATAAACTATTTCCCGGGGTCAGCCTCTACGGCGCCTACTCGGAGTCCTTCCAGCCAAACGGCTCGTTTCCTGACGACCCGCAGGAGGGCACGGGCTCCGATGTGGGCCTGAAATTCTCGTTCCTCAGCGGCCGACTCACGGGCCGGGCGAGCTACTTCGACATCTCGCTCACCAATGTGCAACGCCAGGACCTGTCGAATCCCGACCCGGCCTCCCGCTCAATCGCGATCCTCACCAAGGGTGAGAAGAGCCGGGGGTTCGAGGCCGATCTTTTCTACGCTCCCAGCCGCAACCTGAAGTTCATTTTTTCGTGGGCCAACATCGATTCTGAAGTCGTCGATAATCCTGAGTCACCTGACCTAAACGGCCAGCCGCTGGTCGAAACTCCGCGAAACCAAGTCAGTCTTTTCAGCACCTACGCCGTCACGGATGGCACCGCCAAGGGGCTGCGCTTCGGCGGGGGCGTCAACTACCGGGGCGAGTCACGCTCCTTCTCAAGTGGCGATCGTCGTTTCCTGTTCAATCCGGAGGTCACCCGCTACGATGCCTTCGTTGATTACCAGATGAGGCTTTCGGCCCGTCACTCCGTCATCTATCGGCTCAACGTCAAGAACCTCACCGACGAGATCGTCATCCTGCACCATAAGTGGGGTCCGGGCCGCGATTGGCAGCTTTCGGTCCGCTACGAGTTCTGACGCTACCGCCTCGCGTGCGCTTTGACCCTAATCGGAGCCGCCTCGCGTTCATGCCGCCATACCGAACCGCGCCAACATCGTCTTGTTCATCGCAGACGTTCTCTCGACCAGGGACATCGGGGTCTATGGCTCCAGCCATGTGCGAACGCCGCGATTCGATGAACTCGCATGCGCGTCGCTGCGCTTTTGTCCGGACGTTTGCCGCTTCGCCGACCTGCGTTCCCTCGCGGGCGGCTCTTGCTCGTCGCGGATCACAGCCCGCACGTCCGACACCCGCCGGGCATGCGCAAGTGGAACCTCTACGAGGCCGGAATCCGCGTGCCGCTGCTGTGCGGTGGACCGGGAAGACAAGCCCGGCATGCATACAGACGCTATGGTGTCCTTAGTAGACGTGATGCCGACGCTGCCGGCGGGTGTGCATGCGCCGGTGACACCTCTCACCCCTCCCGGCTACGCTCGCGATATTGCGAGGGCGTGAGGCCCACACAGCGCACGAAGGCCCGCGAAAAAACCACGGCGCTGTGGTAGCCCACGCGCGGCGCGATGGCGTCGAGCTTTTCCCCAGTCGTCTCCAGCAGCTCCTGCGCTCGCTGGATGCGCATGTAGGTCACATGCTCCATCGGCGTGCGGCCCAACTCATGTCGGCAGAGACGCCGCAGGTGCTCGGCGCTCAGCGAACAGCGCGCGGCCAGCGTGGTGAGTTTCCAGTCTTTCGTGAGATCGCGCGCGACGGTCTCCCACAGCTCACCGACGCGCGTGCCGGTGCGCCACGGCCGGGCGAGCCGGTGCGCGAACCCATGCACGAGGCTCAGCCAGTGTCGCACCATTGCGGCGTCGCGCTCGCCCTGCCATTCGGCACGCAGGCCCGCGAGCGCGCGGCCGATTTCCTCGCTCCCTTTTTTCAAGCGCAACGGGGAATTGGCGCCGACCAGCGGCCGCGTCCACGCCGCTTCTTCGTAGCGCACCCAGCC
>JBDSGI010000562.1:0-6239 GCA_039919035.1 Opitutaceae bacterium | reverse complement strand
AACCGGACAAAATCGCCGCCAGAAAAAAGCGGCCGCTGAACGGCCGCTGAGGGATGGACTGGCTATTTCTGCTCGTCAGTTTTCTGCGACGCCAGTCGCCTAAAAATGAAGGTGTGCGCTTCATCGGCGAGTTTCGCCACCAAGGGTAGGTCGTCCCGCCCAAAGCTGCTGGCGTCGTGGAAGCGCTTCTCTGCATCGACGTAACTGCGCGAGAACGTCACGTTGTAGAATTTCTTCTCCTCAACTCGGTTTTCCCACACCGCGGCCTTGATGCGGCCGAGGCGAAATGTGGTGACTGGTCGAGACTTGATCTGCGGATCTGGTTGAGGCGAGGTTTCTACTTCGGATCGAGTTTTCATGATTTGGTTTTGGCTGGCGGTTGAGGAGCACGGTTCGTCCGCGCTCCCTTTCGTGTGTGTGTCACCTAAGCAAGAGCGAAGCTCCGGCGAAGGCGGCTCTGCATCCACTCTACTATGACGCGGCCCAAGAAACCACGTGGTTATCCACAGGTGCTACCTTTGTCACGGCACACGTCGACCGTTTCGCTGCGCCTTCAGTAAAACACCGTGCGGTCGAGGCTGCGGTATTGGATAGCTTCAAGCAGGTGAGGGGCTTCGATCTGCTTCGCGGCGGCGAGGTCGGCGATCGTCCGCGCGACTTTCAAGATGCGATCGTAAGCTCGCGCGGACAGGGATAACTGCTCCATCGCCTGTTGGAGCAGATCGCCGAGCGCAGAATCGATGGCGCAGTGTCTGCGAATCTGGGCATGCGTCATGCGCGCGTTGCTCGTGATCTTGGTGCCGGCAAAGCGGGCGTGCTGCACAGTGCGCGAAGATTGAATCCGTATTCGCATCGCGCTGGACGGCTCGCCCAGTTTCTCGGAGCGCAACTCCGTGAGCGCGAGTGCCGGAGCTTCGATGTGCAGGTCGATCCGGTCGAGCAACGGGCCGCTAATGCGCGCGCGGTAACGCTGGATCTCCGTCGGCGAGCAGCGGCATTCGTGGCGGGCATCGCCCAGATACCCGCACTTGCAGGGGTTCATTGCCAATATGTCAGTGACGCTCCGGAGTGCGAAACCCAAGCCGCAGGGCTATCCTAACCAACCGATTACGCTTGGTGAGCACCTCAAGAAGCGTCGTTTTGACCTCAACCTCCTCCAACGGGAAGTTGCCGCGAAGGTAGGAGCGATTGAAGCGAGCGTCTGGAATTGGGAGTCAGGCCGTGCTGAGCCGGAACTAAGATTCATGCCCGCCATCCTTGCATTCCTGGGTTTTGACCCCCGCCCCGTTCCTGCCTCCATTGGCGCCCGACTGGTGAGGCATCGTGATGTCAGAGGATGGACGCAGAACCGGCTCTCGCGGGAGCTTGGTGTGGACCCGACGACGCTTTCCAAATGGGAATTGGGAAAGAGAGCCCCTTGGGGTTTCTATCTCGAACGAGTGAACTCACTCTTGGGTGGTTCAGTGTCCGGACGTCTGGAATCCAGGAGTCCTGTTGGCGGGGCATCCGCGCCAAATTGAACAAACGGGGTGGCCCCTATTTCACATAGGTCTTGGTCGACGTGGCTTTCAAGTTCGCGAGCTTTTTCTGCCTGATCCAGAGGAGCAGGGACGCCCGCCGACGCCATTTACAAGCACTTCCCCGGCTACCTCGGCGGGGGCAGCGCCGGCCGACTAGCGCGCGAGCCCCCGTTGGTGTTGTCGATTCCGGCGACCGGAAGCTCGTGGTGTTTTTCGAGGAACGCCGCCTTTAGCTCTTCGGCGTCCGCGACGACCTCGGCGAAACCACCAACCTCGTCGAGAAAAGTCCCGCCAGGGCGAAGGAGCTCTACGCGAAACTCGTCGCCTGGCGCACAGTGATCGACGCCGCGATGCCCATGCTTGCACGGTGCTGTTCGTCTCGGGAGTTTTTTCTACCCGCTATGGTGTCTGAATCCTCCTGAATTCAGAATCGGTTGCACTTGGAAATTGATTGAAGAAACTCCGCGCATAAAAATGACTGCGGAATTGCGATGGTTCCATGGCGTCGGAACGGTCTTCATGGCTGGTCTCGGCCTTGTCCTGTTTGCGGCGAATGTTGTTGGAGCCGAACTGGGAAAAATTAGCGCTGGTGCCGTTCACTCTGCGGCTCTCGGCGGTGAGCTGTCGTATCTGGTCTATCTCCCGTCGTCCTATGAGACATTGAGCGAAACGCGCTTTTCCGTAATCTATCTCCTCCATGGACGCGGAAATTCGATGGAGGCTTGGCGGACAATAGCCCCGGACCTCGATCGCATGATAGAGGCGAGACAGATCCCACCGGTCATCGCCGTGATGCCCGACGCGCCGTCAAGCCACCGCGCGGGCTACTACATCGACTCGCGCGCGAACGATGGCAGGCGCGTGGAGACGGCGTTCACCGTGGATCTTGTCGGTCATATCGACGCCGCGTTTCGCACGCGGGCGGAGCGACGCGGGCGGATCGTCTGCGGATATTCGATGGGGGGCTACGGGGCGCTGCGCTTCGGGCTCGCGCATTCGGATTTGTTTGGCGCGGCGATCGTGCTTAGCCCGGCGGTTTATTTTCCGCTGCCGCCTCGGGCGTCGAGCACGCGGGAGTTCGGCGCGTTCGGGCGCGGGAGCGTGAGATTTGACGACGCCATTTATCGTGCGGAAAACTATCCGGCGCTCCTGCCGGCGTTTGATGCCGCGAAGCGGCGGCTCGCGATGTTCATCGCCGTCGGTGATCGCGAGATGGCCCACGCCGATCCCGCGGAGGCGATGCACGATTTAGACTACGAGGCGCACACGCTTTACAACCGCGTGCGCCGCGTGCCGGGCATCACCGCGCGGCTGCGCGTGCTCGACGGCGGGCACGACTGGGGAGTGTGGCGGCCTGCGTTCGTCGAAGGGTTGATTTTTTCCTTCGGCCACCTCGGCACGGCGCGCGACTAGGCGGACCGGGCGTTGCCGGTCAAGACGGTCAGGCCCTTGAGCTTTTCGTTCGTCGGGGCGGGGAAGAACCAGCTCGCCGCGTAGCCGACCACGATCGAAAAGAGGACCGAGATGCCGAGGTAGAGGAACGGATGCACGAGCTGGTGCCACCACACCACGAAGGTCGCGACGAAGCTGAAACCCATGCCGATCAGCACGCCCTGCCAGTTGGAGCGGCGCGTGAACATCCCGAGCGTGTAGGCGCCGCCGAACGCGCCGCCGAACAGCCCGGCGAACTCGATCGCGATGTCGAGGAACGAGGCGATGCTGAAACGCGAGAGCAGCAGCGCCAGGCCCATGCCGATGATGCCCGCAATCACGGTCACCCACTCGGCGATCCGGATGCTCATCGCCTGGGTCGGTTTCTTCGCGAGGCTCCCGTAGAAATCCACCGAGACGAGCGTCGCGACGCTGTTGAGGATGCTCGAGAGCGTGCCCATCGCCGCCGCAAACAGGCCCGCGAGCACGAGCCCGGTGACGCCCGCCGGCAGTTCGGCGGCGATGAAGAGCGGCAGCGTGGCATCGTTGCGCAGCAGCGGATTCATCCGCTCGGGATTGGCCTGGTAGAAAACGTAGAGCCCTGTGCCCATCAGGTAGAGGATGAGGCTGCCGGGCAGGACGAGCGCCGCGAAGATCCACACCGAGCGGCTGGCCTCCTTTTCCGACTTCGTGGAGAACACCCGCTGCATCAGCACCTGATCCTTCGGGAAGGTGAGGACCGTTTCCATGAGCTGGAGGAAGATGAAGCCCCAGATCGTCGCCTTCGTGAGGTCGAAGCTCCAGTCGATGAGCCGCAGCTTGTCGTCGGCCACGGCGGTCGCGACGAACTCCTTCGCGCCGCCCTTGAGCGCCCACACGATGTAGCCGACGGCGAAGAACAGCCCGCCGAACTTCACGACCACCTGCGCGACGTCGGTCCAGATCACGGCCTTCATCCCGCCGAACGCGGTGTAGGCGATGGTGACGACGCCCATCATCAGCACGCTCCACTCGACGGCGAGGCCAGTGACGGTCGAGATCGCAAGCGCTGGCAGAAACAGAATGATGCTCATGCGCCCGCCAAGGTGCATCAAGATGCACATGCCGCTGCCCGCCAGCCGCACGGAGCGATGAAAGCGCTGGTCGAGGTAGTCAAAGACCGAGGTGAGCTGGAGCCGCCGCAGCAGCGGCACGATCCAGATCGCGACGAAGACGAGAGCGACGACGTTGGTCACGTTGCCCATCAAATAGGTCCAGTCGGTCGCATAGGCCTTTGCGGTCGTCGCGATGTAGCCGATGGAGCTGGAGTTCGACGCATAGAGGCTGATGCCCGCCGCCCAGAACGGAATCGAGCGGCTGCCGACGAAGAACGCCGCGGCCGACTGCTTCTTCTCCTGCCGGTAGCAATACCAGCCGATGCCCCCGATGAACGCGAAGTAGAGGGCGATGGCCACCCAGTCGAGCGGGCGGAGCAGTTGTTTGTTGCCGAGAATTTCCGCGGTGCGGAGCGAACCGTTGCGGTCGAGCCACACGAGGCCGTTGCGCCAGCCGGCGCCGGACGTCGCCTCGCCCGCGATGATCGCGCCCTGCGGGGTGACGGCGGATGCGACGGTGTGAAACGTGAAGAGTTGCAGCCGCGCGCCGGCGGTGGTCGTGGCGTCGGCGGGGAGCCGCACGAGGAACAGCGCGTGCGCCTGCCCGACCGCGCGCGCCGCGCCGTCGACCACGGCGCCCGGGAGCGTCGCCTTGCGCAGCCAGCCGTCGGCCGCCGTCCAGCGCCACAATTCGGAACCGGCGCTGCTGGCCTCCGGCACGGTGATCACGACCGAGGCATCGATGGCGACGGCCGCGGAGACCGCGTGCGTGTCGGCGGCCCACGGTGGCAGGATTTTCCACTGCGGTGCGAGCGCTGCGAGATCGAGCGACCACCAGTGGGCGCGGCCGCGCGCGTCGGCGCCGACGACGAAGAGTTTTCCGCCGAGGACTGCGCCGTGTGCTGACACGAGCGAGGCGGGCAGCGGAGGCAGGCTGCTGCCGGTGCCAGCGGCAGCGTCGGTCGACGCGACGGCCTCGAGTTGATCGATAGATGCACTGTCACTCGCGCTCCCGACGAAGAACCACGCCTGCGCGCCGTGCACGATTGCGCCGCGGATCGCGCCGGGAGTGGCGTGGGCGCCGGCGTTTTGCCAGCGGTGCGCCGCGTCGTCGAAGCGCCACAGGATCCCGTCGCGAACCGCGAGGGGCGGCGTGGCGCCGACGAGCCGCGCGATGGGCGCGGTGCCGGGCGGGGCGGGCAGCGCGTCGGCTTTGACACCGACGAGATTCTCCGCGCGCGCGAGCCCCGCGCCGCTGGCCAGCAGTGCGCCGGCCAGCACCCATGCGCGAAGTTTCAGCATGAACAAGTCTGCGTCCCGAAGGCGCGTTCAGGTCGAGCTAGAACTTGATCGAGTGGCTGACCGAGATGACACGGCCGCGGCCGGCGAAATAATTCTGGAACTGGTCAATCTGCGCCCACGGCAAAATGTAGTATTTGTCGAAGAGGTTCTCGATGCCGACGGCGACGGTGCCCCATTTCCCAACGGAATAGCTGCCGGAGAGATTGAACAGCGTGAGGCCTGTGGTGTGTTCCTCGCCGGCACGGCCGACATTGATGTCGCGCTTGAAGAGCCGGTCTTGATCGAGGGTCACGCTGCCCTTGTCGCTGAATCTCCAGGTGGCGGAGACGTTCAGCTTGTCGGGGCTGACGTTGCCCATGCCCATCGTGCGTGTGAGCGGGCCGGTTTCGGTGGTGCGGGTCTTGCCGGTGGTGTTCGAGTAGACGGCGTTGAACTTCCATTCGGGCGAAGCGCGGTATTCGCCGGTGAACTCGAAGCCGCGCAGATCGACGGGGCGGCGCTGGAGGATGAAGTCGCGCGTGACCGGATCGATCGAGAGGGCGGAGCCGAGGCTGGAGAAGGACTTGTAGTAGGAAGCGCCGAAGCTGACCTGCTTGCCCTGCCACGAGACGCCGGCCTCCTTGTTGTCGGCGATGACCGCCTGGAGGTCGAGGATGCCGGCGACCGACTGGCCGGCGTAGTTTACGTTGCGCAGCGGGATGCCGACGTTGGGGAGCGTGAAGCCCTTGCTGTAGGAGACGAACACCGACCACTTCTGCGGCAGGCGCAGGATCGCCCCCGCGTTGGGCAGGGTCTCCGCATAGTTCAGCGTGCCGCCCCGCACGAACGAGCGGTTCGCGAAAAAGACGGTGGTGTAGTCGTCCACTTGGAGTTCCCCATCCTCGCGGCGCAC
>JBDSGI010000561.1:0-4070 GCA_039919035.1 Opitutaceae bacterium | reverse complement strand
TTCAGGGTCATCCCCTTGAACTTAGGATTGGTCGCGTCGATTTCGGGCACGACCGGTGGTGGCGGTGGCGGCGGATCATTCAGGATTTTCTGCAGCACCCAGACGCCGCGTTTGATGGGATGGGATTCTTTCCCGTCGGAGTTGATCGTCATGATGCTCCCCTGCGTCATGATCCCGCCCCAGTTTTTCGAGCTGGTCCCGACCTCCACCCGTCGTAGATCGCCCCCGACCTGGGCACCCAATCCATAGTAGCGCGCGAGTTGGTCATTCAGGATCATCGAGTCGGAGCGGAAGAGATCGCGGGCGTCGCGATTGTGGATGAAAACATCTCGAAACGTCTCGATCGTCTGGCGCGCCAATAGCCCCGCGAACTCCCCGTCGTATTTCGGATATAATTCGCTCGAGACGACCACGTCTTTGATCTTGTCTAATCCCAGCCACTGCCGGGCAAACGAGTCCGCGAACCGCTCGGCTTTGGGATCTTCCAACAGGTGCTTTACCTCCTCGGCCAGCACCTTCGGATCAGACAGCGATCCGGAATCGGCGAGCGCGACCAATCGCTCGCTTGGCATCGACGACCAGATGAAATAGGAGAGCCGTGACGCCAGATCGGCTTTTCTTTCGTGCTCTCCGACGGTCGCGGGACGGCCGATGTAGAGGAATGATTGCGACACCAGAATGGACGACATCGCATCCTTCAAGGCGCGCTGGAAGTCCGCCCCGTTGGCCCGCAACCGGTTGAAAAGCGCCCCATAGCGCTCGGTTTCAGCCGGGGTTAGCACCCGGCGAAAGGCGGCCTGAGCAAAATGATCCAACGTGTCCCGCGCAATCTTTTGCTCCTCGTCGGCGTCGCGCGGCAGCGCAACGACCCAAGGTGTTTTCGGGTCGCTCTCGGGCGGAAGAATGTCCACCTCGACTGCATCGAGATAGAGGAAATTGGGCTTCCCTTGGTTCCATCGCGCCATGCCCTTTCGCCCGAATCCGATGGCGTCCTCGGTTTGGCTGATGATGGCCGGATGCAGTTCCAGCCCCCCGTCGGTATAAATGTCCCCCTGCCCGTAGGCTGACCCGGACAGCACTCCGAATTCATGTCGGGCGACGTTGGACAGCACCAGCAGCAGGTAGGGGCCTGGATCGCCCGCGCTGGAATCCGCCAAGGGCGGCAAGGCATCCTCCAGGCGGAACCGGTATTCGTAGACTCCGGGATGGTCCTTGCTGGCAACCACGTCGTGCTCGCCCGCCACCAGCGCCTTCAAGGCTTGGTCGAAGCTGCGGCCGGCCTCCAGGCGAAGGATGGGGACGGAACCATCCGCTCCCGGGGTCGCGGCGGCGTGCACCCGCACCACCACCTCGCCCACCTTACGGGTGGTTTTGATGAGCATGAACTGTTCATGGAGGCGGGCGAAGCCCCGGCCCTCTCCGACGCCGGGCACGACTCCGATCGGGATATTCCCATAGGGCAATGGGCCGTATTTTCGATTCCGATAAACGGGCGGCTGAATTTCCCTTTTCTTCAGGATCGATTCGATTTGCGCATCCGCCAGCGGAGCAGGCGCAAGGTCCATGGCCCGGAGGAGGCCGACTCCGCGAGTGTAGTAATAGATATCCTCCGCCTCGACAAAATAGCGGTCGAGCGCGGTTTTCCGGTTTCCAAAATGCACATATCGGTCCAGCGCGGTGCGGGCCGTCTCCAGGTAGAGTTCCATATCCACGTTGGATATCATCAGTAAATCCGCCGTCGTATCGTAGCCTTTCTCCGGCACCGGATCCGGCGGCAGCTGATCGGCAAACGCGGCGGAAACATTGAACAAGTCCTGATACGTATTGCTGAATTCTCGGCGCGTCAGTCGCCTCATGGGGAAGGCTCCGTCTGCCCGGCGTTTTACCAGCGCCATCTCTTCCAAGGCGTTCATCACCCAGGCGACCAGCGCCTCCCGTTCCGCCCCCGGCAAAGCCCGCGCATCCTTGGGTGGCATCTCCATGGTTTCCAAAGCGACCCGCACATGCTTCCACGACTCGGCCGATTGCGCGACCTGAAACCGGGCTCCGAGCTCGTCGAAACGAAGGCCCCCCTTCGCGTCTTTATCGCCATGACAACGGTAACAATAACGCCGCAAGACGGGCTTGATCGATTCCTCGTAGCGCACGATCACCTGCGGCGCGATGGTGTCCGTCGCCCCGCTTCCGTCCGGCGCGACCGGCATTGCCTTGGCCGGCGCGACCCACCGGCGCACCCAGCCGGGCGCGTGTGCGACCAGATAGTCATCGCCGTGAACGAGTGAGCCTCCATCGTGCGCCGCGAAGATCACCACGCCGCACGCCGCGCTGAGGGCCGCCAGCGAACCGCGCACGTGCCACCGGGAATTGCCGCTCGGCGTCCGCAGCCGGAACGCCGCCGCGAGCACGGCGAAACTCGCGACCAGCACGCCGAGCAACCGGTGCCGCTCGACCAGATTTCCGCCATGATTTTCCCCCGCCGCCAGCAACGAACCCGTCGTCACGGCGACGATGGCACCCAGCGCGCCGACGAGGAGCAACGCGGTCGCCACGACCCCGAGCGAGCGGAATTTTTGCCGCCACGAAATCACTTCCGCCAACGGGGCCAGCAGCAGGCAGACAATCGGGAAATGCAGAACCAGAATATGGAAGCGGCCAAAAAACGACAGCCAGTCGGGCCGCGCGATGAACACGGGGCCCGTGCCATACGCCACTGCCCACAGGCCAGCGATCGCCAAGCCGATGAGGCTCCAAAATGGAATGGGTTTAGCCATGGAATTAGCTCCGCTCAAAGGTCGCGCTTTTCATTGGCTTGGCTTAAAAGGAACGAGTTGAGCGGTTCGGCGTGACGACGCGCCGTCCTCCGGGCAAGATGAGTTCGGCGGGCGCGTTGGCAGTGACGGTGAGTTGCGCGCCGCTGAGGTCGGTGGCGGCGGCGGTGGGCGCGCCGGAGGCCGAGCGGAGCGTCGCGCCGTGATAGGCGAGCGAGGAGCCTTCACCGAGGTAGAGTGCGGTGCATTCGTTGCGGTCGTTGAGGGTGACGACGGCGTAGCGGCCGGTGAACGTGAGGCCGAGTTTCTCGTCGGCCCACGCGCTGGTGGCCTCGGGTTGCACGAGGACGTATTGGGTGAGGGTGGCGCCGTTGACCTTGCTCATGACTTTGAAGCCCGCGAAACCGGCGGGGCCGCGGAGCGCGGTAGCGGACTGGACGCCGCCGGATTTTTCGTCACCGGCGAAAGGTTCGAACACCACGGTGAAGGGCCGCGTCCACGCCTCCCCGCGCTGGCGGATCACGAGCACCGGCGTTGGCGCGTGATCGTAGGGCGCAGACGCTTCCTTCGTCACGGGAGCGAGGGCCTGCGAATATTCCCGTCCCTCGGCACCGGGGATGAACAGGCGCATCGACGAGGGGGAGGGTTCTAGTTTGGAGGCGGTGAAAAGGGCGGACACATCGCCCGGAAACGGTGAGGACGATTTGGCCGCCTTGAACACGTGCCAGCCGGGAAAGAGGTAGGAGCGATTTCGGTCCCACTTGGCCCCCGCCACCGGGAGGAAGCGATTGGGGGAGTCCGCCAACTTCAGCGGGCCGTCGGTGGTCGCAAGCGCGAGGGAGTCGCCGATGTTGTGATAGAGATAATCGTGGAACTGCTCCGGCAGCGCAGAGCGCGAGCGGAAGACATCCACGTAGTAGCCCGTGGTCGCCGAGGTGCGCACGAGGCCGACGAGCCGCTCCTGTTGGGCTTTGGCACCAGGGCCGCGGTCATCGGCAAAGCGCGTGAGGGTGAAGGAATGATGGGGCGAAACCGGAGCGGCGCCGACGGCGGGCTCGAGGACGACCTTCTCGACGGTGTTGATGCCGAGATTCACCCAGCCGCCGTCGCTGCGGGACGCGCCGTTAACGATGACCGAGTTGTAGGCGGCGAAGAGGCGGCGGTGATTTTCGTGATCGTCGGTGGTGTAGGTGCCCTTGCCGGCGGCGGTGCCCAGCACATGGCCGGCGCCGTAGAGTTCGAGCGCCATGCCGGAGGCGTGACTGTGGACGTGCGCGCCGCCGCTCACGACCGCCATGAGCG
>JBDSGI010000560.1:0-2545 GCA_039919035.1 Opitutaceae bacterium | reverse complement strand
ACGGTGACCCGAGTGTTTTTTTGCCCGCCCGGCCCGTCGACACCCGCGAACTTCGCGGTCAGCACCAATCCCTGTCTTTGCCCATGAGCCTCCTGATTAAAAACAGCGAAATCGTCACCGCTGATTCACGCTACGTCGCCGACATCTTCTGCGAGAACGAGACGATCACGCGCATCGAAAAAAACCTGAGCGCGCCCGCCGGCTGCGAAGTCATCGACGCGAAAGGAAAATACGTCTTCCCCGGCTTCATCGATCCACACGTCCACATCTACCTCCCGTTCATGGGGACGATGGCGAAGGACACCTACGTCTCCGGCTCACAGGCTGCGCTCGTCGGCGGGACCACCACGCTCATCGAGATGTGCTGTCCGGCGCGGAAGGATGACGCGCTCGCATCCTTCGACCTCTGGATGGCGCAGGCGGTCGGGAAGAGCGCGTGCGATTTTTCGTTTCACATGGGCGTCACAAAATTCGACGCCGCCACCGAGACGCAGCTCCGCGAAATCGTGCGGCGCGGCATCAGCTCCTTCAAAATCTTCCTCGCCTACAAAGGTGCCTTCGGGATCGACGACACCGAACTCTACCGGACGCTCAAGCTCGCGAAGGAACTCGGCGTCGTCGTCACCGCGCATTGCGAGAATGAGACGCTCGTCGCCGAGCGTTGCGCCGAACTCCTCGCGGCCGGCAAAACCGATCCCGGCCGGCATCACGAGAGTCGCCCGCCGGCGGTCGAGGCCGAGGGCGTGCATCACCTGATGACCTTCGCCGAGCTGACCGGAGCCGCGACCTACATCGTTCACCTCAGTTGCAAAGAAGCACTCGACCAAGCCATCGCCGCCCGCCAGCGCGGCGTGCGGGTCGGCATCGAGACCCTCATCCAATACCTCACGCTCGACAAAACCTACGCCGAGAGACCGAACTTCGAGGGCGCGAAATATGTGATGTCGCCCCCGCTGCGCGACGCCCGCAATCAAGCCGTGCTCTGGCACGGGCTGCGCGACGGCCTTATCAACACCGTCGCCACCGACCACGCGCCGTTCGACTTCGAAAAACAAAAGCCGATGGGAAAAGACGATTTTACGAAAATTCCCAACGGCATCCCCTCGCTTGAGGAGCGCGTGAATCTGCTCTACACCCACGGCGTCGCGCGCGGTCGCATCGACCTCCACACCTTCGTGCACGTTGCGAGCACCGCCGTGGCAAAGCAGTTTGATCTCTTCCCCCGCAAGGGCGCGATCCAACCCGGAGCCGACGCCGACCTCGTCGTCTTCGATCCGAACTATCGCGGGAAAATTTCCGTGAAGACCCAGCACATGGCAGTCGATTACAGCGCGTTTGAAGGCTGGCCCCTCGAAGGCCGAGCGAGCGTCGTCACCGTCCGCGGTCAAGTCGCCGCCCGCGATGGTAAATTCACCGGAACTCTCGGCCGCGGCCAATTCCTCCAGCGGAAACCAAGTCATTTTTAGCCCACGGACCACACAGAACACACGGAAATGCCTGAAGCCTTTAATCTCTTCTGTGTATTCCGCGTGTTCCGTGGGCTATCCTTCTGAATGTCTTCCGAATTGATCGACTCCACCGCCGCTCTCACTGGCGCGCGCGACTCACAGCTCTACAACGACGACCTCGCACCCGTCCCGCCTTCCGGTCGCAAGTGGGGGCTCGCTTCGTTCGCCGCGCTCTGGATCTCGATGGCGGCGTGCATCCCGACCTACATGCTCGCGTCGGGGCTCATCGGCAGTGGGATGAATTGGTCGCAGGCCGTCATGACAATCTTCCTCGGCAATGTGATCGTGGTGATTCCGATGATCCTCAACGCGCACGCGGGCACGCGCTACGGCATTCCGTTTCCCGTCTTCTGCCGCGCGTCGTTCGGCACCACCGGAGCCAACCTCCCCGCGCTCCTGCGCGCGCTCGTCGCCTGCGGCTGGTTCGGCATCCAGACGTGGATCGGCGGCGACGCGATCTACAAGATCATCGGGGTCTTCGCTCCGTCGATCACGACGGGCGCTCCCCTGCCGGGACTCGGCATCAGTCCCGCGCATTTCGGCTGCTTCCTGTTTTTTTGGGCGGTCAACATGTGGGTCGTCTGGCGCGGCATCGATACCATCCGGGTGTTGCTGAATCTAAAGGCTCCCCTGCTCATCGTGCTCGGGCTGGCACTCCTCGCTTGGGCGTGGCAGGCGGCCGGTGGCTTCGGACCAATCCTCTCGCAGCCCTCCGCCTTCGATCCCGGCCAGCCCAACGCCGGACAATTCTGGACCGTCTTCTTCCCGTCACTCACCGGCATGATCGGCTTCTGGGCTACGCTCTCGCTCAACATCCCCGATTTTTCCCGCTACGCGAAATCGCATCGCGACCAAGCTCTCGGCCAAATGCTGGGCCTGCCCACGACGATGGCGCTCTACTCGTTCATCGGCGTGGCCGTCACGAGCGCCACCACGATCATCTACGGCCAAACGCTTTGGGATCCCGTCGATATTCTGACGCGGTTCAAAAACCCGTTCGTGCTCATCGGCGCGCTCTTCGCGCTTTGCCTCGCCAC
>JBDSGI010000559.1:0-5525 GCA_039919035.1 Opitutaceae bacterium | reverse complement strand
AAGTGGCCCGCCTCGAAACTACCCCGCAAGGCGTCAACACTTGGGTCGCCGCTGGCGATCCCGTGTTGCTGCCGATTCCGATCTGCGTGGTGCCGCCCTCGCCAGTGGCCACCAACCATCTCAATCCCGGCGTGGCGTGGAACAACAACGCCGCTACGGGCCCGACCTCGACGTTCGCGACCCAGATTCTCACCAACTTCACGCTCAACGGCCAGAGCGCCGGCCCCGGCCGCCCCGCCGCCGGGCAGCTCTTCGGCGGCACCGGCGGCGGTCGCGCCTATTACTTGGAGTTTGGACCCGATGGCACCGTGACTTCGACGCCGAGCAACGTGCCTGTTACCAAAATCGCCCTCGCCACCGCCGTGCTGACCCCCGGGACGGTCCCGAAGTTTAACAACGCCTACGGCGTCCGCGGCCTCTTCGTCCGCAAATCCGGTGCCGTCTCACTCGTGGACGATGCGACGAGCTTTTGATCATGCGTGCCGCATTTTCAATTCGTAGGGGCGGACCTCGCGTCAGCGCCGTCTTCCGCCCCTCCTCGACCCGGCGCGGCGCCGAGCGGCGGCCCTACCTGAACCGCGCCTTCTCGCTCATCGAGGTCATCGCCGCCGTTGTGATTTTTGCCATCGGCATGGTGGCGATGCTCGGCCTCTTCGCGCCCATCACGAAATCCGTGTCCAACGTCTCCGACGCCGAGGCCGCCGGCCGCGCTGCCGATGCCGTGCGTGCCCGGCTGCAAGCCCTCGGTTTCGACCGCGCCCTCGCGCTCGTGCAGGAAGTCGCCGACGTGCGCAAGAAGGACGCCGATGGAAACTACAATCCCAACGACGGCGTGAAATATCCCGCCGTGATTTTCGGAAAACTCAACGGTGACGTCGGCATTTTTACCCCTGGTCAGGGCCGAGGCTCGTGGTTGGACTCCAGCGTTCCGTCGCCGCGAACCGTCGCTGACGCCGACAAGTTTTTCGAAATCGATCTCATCCGCAACGACACCCTCACGCCCAAGGGCAACGACGCGACCGCCGCCGTCGTCGCCTTCAACATCCGCGTGCGCTGGCCGGCATTTCTGCCCTCGTCGAGTGGCGCGGCCGTGCAGGTCGGCGTGAACACCACGGGCGGAGGCTCGGTGCCCTACGACCACGGCAAGAAGCAGGTGATCTTCTTCACCGGCTCGATCCTCCGCTGATGAATCCGAAGCGTTGTCATTGCGAGGAGCGAAGCGAAGAAGCAATCCAGCTGGCCGGTGGGATCGTGGATCCGAGCGTGGATTGCCGCGCGCGACGTGATCGGGCTCGCAGGGACGCGCAGGGTAGGTCACGCCGCAACGCGACCCGCGGCCTGCGAAGCCTTGGCGAAGCAGGCTTCACCATCGTTGAACTCCTCGTCGCCGCCGGGATCACCGCCGCTATCGCCGGCTTTATCACCGTCATCATTTTCAATGTCTCGACTACGTGGACGCGCGCGGGCGGCCGCCTCAGCGCCGACGCGCAGGCGCGCCTCGTCCTCGACCAACTGCAGCTGGACCTGCAGGGCGCAATGTTTCGTGACGACGGCAACGTTTGGCTTGCGGCGGATATCTTGAGCGCCGCCAACGGCGGCCAGACCGGACTCTGGCAAACCGCTCTGCGCAACCCCAAGCCGACCGGCGGGCTCTCGCTTGATATTGCCGCTACGCGCACGGAACTCCCGGTCGCCGATCGCGGGAAGCTGGAACGCTCACGTTTCAATACGGCGGGCGTTTGGCTGCGCTTCTTTACCAATAGCCGTCCGGTGACGAGTGCTACGGGTGCCATAACGACGCCCTCCGCGCCCGTCGCCGTCGGTTATCAGATCGTTCGGCGTTTCACGGCGGCCAATCCCGCGAACACCGCGAGCCAAGCTTACCTGTTGCATCGTTCGGAATCCCGGCCCGCCACGTCGGGTGGACGCTTGGGCGTGCTTGAGGCCGGCTTTAATATCACGTCCGGCAACTACACGACGAGTAGCTCCAGCACGAACAGCGGGGCCATCACAGGTGACCCACGCAGCATTCAGGTTCCGGGTGCGAACAGTGGCGCGGTCCGCAACCTCGACTCGGTGATCGCTGACAACGTGATTGATTTTGGCGTTCGGGCTTATGTGCGCGACGCTTCGGTGCCCGGCGGGCTGCGTCTCACATTTCCGGCGACGGCCGCGGGAGCGCTGACCAATTCACCGCAGCCGCTCCGCGCCCAACTTCCTTCCGACACGCCGGCGACGGCGGCCAACTACAACCCTCGCTTCCTCGTTCCCGATGTGGTCGACGTGATGGTCCGCATCCTGACCGACGACGGTGCCGCCCAGATAGCCAACATCGAGAAAGTCCAGACGCCCGCGCTCGTCGTGCCGGTGAAATACAATGGCAACGCGCAACAGTGGTGGTGGGGCATCGCGGAGGAGAACTCGCGCGTTTACACCCGGCGCATCGTCCTCAACGCCAAATCGCTGTGAGCGACCGAAATCAATTTTTTGGAGGCGGGGGTCCCTCACCCTGCATTCGTTCGGAGCAGGGCGGGCGCACCCTGCCAACGACTGCGTGCTTTGGGCGGGATTTAGTCCCTGGTCCCTTGGTCCTTCGTCCTTGGTCCACCGCGCGGCAGCGCGGTTTCGCCCTGCTGATCGTCGTCACGCTGCTCGCCTTCATCACGCTGCTGCTGCTCGGCCTCGCCGCCTTCACCCGCATCGAGACCTCGGTCGCCGGCAACATGCAACGGCAGGCGCAGGCTCGGGAAAATGCACTGCTCGCCCTCAACGTCGCCCTCGGCCAATTGCAGGCGCACGCCGGCCCGGACAAGCGCGTCACCGCCACCGCCGAAGCATTCTCCAATCGCGCCGGCACCAGCCGCTACGTCGGCGTGTGGCCGAGCGATCCGGCGGACGATCCCGATGGCGATCCCCTAACGCCGCTCACGTGGCTTGTAAGTGGCAACGAGCTGCTCGACGCCACTGGCGCGAAGGTGCCCCTCGCCGTCACGCCCTCGACGGCGACCACCACGCTCAATGGCGTCGCACTCGTTAGCACCAACACCTCCGGCACCGCCAACGATGTGCTCGCGCGCCTCGTGCCCATCACTGCGACCGGCGTGCCGGGCGTCTCGCCGACCGCGCCACCCACCATTTTCGGCCGCTACGCCTGGTGGGTGGGCGACCAAGGGGTGAAGGCCCCCGTGGCGGTGCCCGATATTAGTGACAAGGTGGACTACGTTCCCTTCGATTCAGTCGACTTGCGGTCGCGCATTCGCCAGCAGATTTCGCTCGGCGCGGGAGCCGCGAATGCGAGCGGCAATCCGGTATTCGAACCACGCGATGCCAGCAACGCTGCGCTTGTCGCCGACCAAAAGGTCTCGGCCACAAACCAAATTGCGTTTCTCAGAAAGGACCCGGCCTTCACCGGCACCTTCAATTTCGGCACCGTGCAGCAAAATTTCCACGCGTGGTCGCCGAATAATTTCGCCGTGCTCGCGAACACCCGCCTCGGAGGCCTTCGCCAAGACTTATCCCTCGACCCCACGCTCCTTGGCAGTGCCTTTGCCTCTTGGGCGAACTACGCCACTTACATCGAGGACGCGGCCGCTCCCACGGCACCCGCGCCGCTCCAGGCTTACATTTCGGACCCATTGCGCCGACGCTATGTGATGCAGCCTGCCAGTTCCGGCTACGGAATCGCTCCCGTGCTGAGTTTCTTTGGCCTCAGTTTCAGTCTCCGCAATAATGCCGGCGGAACGGGTCTCGAAGTGGCAACACGTTGCGTCGTCGGGTTGTGGAATCCGTATTCCTCGGCGCTGGTGCCGGAAGATTTGGAATTAGTGATAACCTCCGGCTTGCCGGACGTGCAGGTAAAAGATCAGGCTGGGAACTCCGTTCCGGTAACCTTGCAAAGCCTGCTCGGCGGCAGCGCCGGGCTTAAGTTTCTTCTGCCCTTCACGCCCAACGTCACAGATGATGATCATTCGTCGTGGCTGCCGGGGCGCGTTTACAACTGGTCTGCTCCATCAAATCCGGGCGTCTCGGGCAATCCCGGCAACCCGATGACCTTCTATGTCCGCGATTCGACACCCGGCTCCGGCTCCGGAGTCATCTGGCCCGCCGGCGCTCCTCTCGCCCCCAGTCCGCCGTCTGCAAAAGTTTTCCGGCAGTGTTTCATCTCTTCCCCAACCAGCCTCGCCTTGGAGCTCAGGCGCGCTTCCGACGGAGAGAAGCTCGCGGAGTTTAACTCGCCCGCTTTCCAAGCTATTGCCAACGGAACAAATCAAATTGAGACGGACGGCAAAGGCATAGATTTCGCGTTTCTTTTTCGTCTGCCTGACACCGGTGAGCTTCCGACCGGCCAGACCGCGACGTGGTTGCAGGCAAAAGGACGAGACCCCCGAGAGAACCCATTTCCCGGCGCCGGCTACATCGTGCCGGGAGGCAATGGTGACCTCGCTGAGCAGTTTGGTGGCCCGACAAAATTCCAATTTGATTCTTCCTATCCCGATCTGCTGCTTGATCGGGATGTGAGCACCGGTGCGTCCTACAATGAAGACGTTCCGGTCTTTGAATTGCCGCGAGCACCGCTGCTCTCAATGGGGTCTCTCCAGCACTTTCGCATTAGCGGAACCCGGCCCTTCTCGATTGCGAATTCGTGGGCCGGTGGGGTCCAACTGAATGGCGTCAAGATTGACGAGCTGTTTGATCGGTTTTGTTTTTCCGGCGTCGTTTCCGGTATCACACCGGCAACGGTCAATGGCTCGATGCTGCCGCCCAACTCGCTGCTTAAAGTGCTGCGCAATCCGGCGACCGGATCGGCTGCCACCTTGGCCGATTTGCAAGGCGCGCCGAATGCTCAGTCATCGAAATTTTTCCTCCAGGGCGGAGCGTTCAATCTCAATTCGGTGACCAAAGCCGCTTGGATCGCGGTGCTGCGGTCTGTGCGCTTTCAGGTCGGCAAAGAGTTTTCCTACATCGACGCGAGTTCCGGCACTGGGACTGCGGCCGATTCAACGACGAATCTCTCTGAACCGTTTTTAACGAATTCGCACGCCGCAGTGTTCCCTCGCTTCGCGCAGTCTGCTCAAGAGGTATTTAAGGCCGATGCAAGTTATGCCCAATCGCAGTCGTCGTTCACTACGACTGCGGCTCCAATCATTAACACACCGCTCTTCCGCCGCGGCATCCGCACGCTGTCGTCGGCCGATGTCGCCGCTCTGGCCGACCAAATCGTCACGCTCGTTCGGCAAAAACACACCGCATCCGGTCCCTTTCGGCACCTTGAAGAATTTCTAAACCCATCATCTCTTTTCGTAGACGCGTCAGGCCAGCAAGTGAGCTTGCTTGAGAAGGCTATCGAAGGCGCCAGCCTAAATGATGCATCCAAATTCGACACGCCGAGTGCAGAGTTTAGCTCCCAGTGGCTCATCCAGGCCGACATCATGACCGCACTGGCGCCCGTGCTCTTTCCGCGCTCGGACACGTTTGTGATTCGCGCTTATGGCGAGGCGGTGAACCCGGCCACGACGAACACCGAG
>JBDSGI010000558.1:0-5066 GCA_039919035.1 Opitutaceae bacterium | reverse complement strand
GGGTCGTGCGGGGCGGTGAAGGCGCTGTAGAGGAAAAACGGCTTCGCGCCGTCTTGGGTTTCGAGAAACCGAATTGCGGCGTCGGCGAAGAGTTCGCTGGAAAATTTTTCGCCCGTGCGCTCGGCGGTGAGTTTGCCGTCCGGGCCGAGGTCGCGGATCGGGACTTTTTCGTGGTTCGCCATGCCGCCAAACATGATCGCCTCGCCGCGTTGGAAACCGCGGAGCCAGGAGGGCTGGCCGTTGTGCCATTTGCCGGTGGCGAAGGTGGTGTAGCCGGACTCGCCGAAGAGCTCGGGCATGAGTTTCTCGCCGGCGAGCGTGCCCGGGTTGATCGTGGTCCAGGGCTTGCCGGTCATGAGCATGGCGCGGCTGGCGACGCAGACGGCGCCGCTGTTGCCACCCATGACGTAGTTGCGCCGGAAGCTGACGCCGCCGCGCACGAGGCGGTCAATGTTCGGCGTCTTGATGTGGGTGTTCCCGTGGGACGCGATGGTGTCCGCGCGCTGGTCGTCGGCGAAAAGGATCAGGATGTTCGGGCGCGCGGGCGTGGCGGCGACGGCCACGGAATGGACTAGGGCGGCGAGGCAGAAGGAGAGAAGGCGCATCAGGAAGGAGGTAACAGGGCGAGACGAACCGAACGGGCGGGGGTTTCTTTCGGCGCGCGAGGTCGCGCGAGAAATACTCCCGCCCCCTTGGTCTGCGGTTGCGCTTTTTGCGGCGGCTGCGGCGCGGAAGGGAAAACGGCGGGCGAGCCAGGTCGCTGGGGCATGGTCGACGCGAGGGGTGGTTGTTGCCGAACGAGGCGGTGGGTGGTGGACGATCAGTAGGAGTAGGTTGTTGTAAACCGAACCTCGCGCGGCGCCACGAGATCGTAGCGGCTATAGGCGAGGCCGCGGTTGCCCGGCAGGAGGAAGCCGTCGAGCGCACCGGTGCCGGTCGCGATGCGGCCGGGGATGATGGCGGTGCGATTGAGGAGGTTGGTCACGTTAACCTGAAACCGCGCGCGGCCCGGCAGGCGGCCAAGCGTGCAAGCGTAGGCCAGCATCGCGTCGAGCGAGGAGATTTCCGTGCCGGTGATCTGGCGGCGGGCGGAGTCGGAGCCGATGATATTCGCGCTGCGCCAATTGCCGCCGCCGCCGATCGTGAAGCCCTTGAGCGCGCCCTGCTTGAAATCGTAGGCGGTGAAGACGCTCGCCTTGTGCGGGCGCACGCCCCAGCCCTTTTCGTTTTCTTCCTTCGTATTGCTCACGGTGTCGGTGAAATTAAAAATCTCCTGCGCGACCGTGGTGCCACCCGTGCCCGTGGTGAGCGTCGAGGGATTTGCCGCGGGCGTCATCGCGCCGAGCGCGATCCATTTGGCGACGGTGCCGTCGGGCAGATACGCGTTGGGATCGATCGCGTAGCCGCCGGTAGCGTCCTGTTTCACGCCCTGCACGAGGCGCACGCCGTCGCCGGAGGGTTTTAGGCCATACCACGCGACCATCTCGTTCGCGAGGCGCGTGCGGAGGGAGTCGGTGTAGGAATAGTTGAGCAACAGCCGCCATTGGCGGGTAAGGTTGGCGGTGATGCGTGTTTCATAGCCATGCGACACGAAGTCGGACGAGACGGCGTTGGCCGGCGGTGTATAGGCCTTGTAGATCGCGGCCCAGTCGGCGGTGGAGATGGGGCGGCCCGGGCCGGCGAGGACGGACGCGAAGGCATCCATCACGCGCGTGTTCAGGCCCGGCGCCCCCGCGATACCGCTCGATGTGATACGCCCACGCTCCTCGGCTTGAAAATAAACGACCCGTGCGCTTAACCGGCCTTCGAAGAGATCGAGGCCGACACCGTAGTCCTCGCCGCTGCCGTGTGAAAGCGGCGCGAGGTTGCCGAGCGGAAACACCGTGCGCGCCAGCGGCGGCACGCCGACGTTCGACGAGCGGTTCGCGATGAGAGAGAACCAGTCGGTGACGTGCAGCACGGCGCCGGCCGTGCGGGTGTCGGCGTTGACGCGGGTGACGGTGGCCTTCGCGGGATCGTCCACGGGGCGGTCGCCAATGACGGGGTCGGTGGCGTAGCCGAACTGGTTAACGGTGACGCGATCGGTGCGGTAGCCAAACGTCGTCACGAGGCGGTCGCGCCAGAGGTGACTTTGCACGACGGCGAGTGCGCTGTCGGTGTCCTGCCTCATGCCGCTGTTGTTGGCGCCGGCGGCGTCGTTGGTGAACGCGAGGTCGTAGGGGCGACCGGCAAAGTTGAACGTCTGGGGCAGGCGGCGCCAGTCGCCCGCGCGAATGGCGTCGAGATTGGCCCCGTTGAAATAATTGCGGACGACGATGCGGTTGTTGACCGCGCTCGGCAGCGCGGCGAACGGGCTGCCGACGAGCGAGAGCCACGAGAGTTCGTTGACGTCGGTCTGCGCGGAAGTGGACGCGGCGGCGGCGACGCGGTGCCGGCCGAGCCACGTGCGCTGCGGGTCGATGGCGTAGGTGACGGAGAGGCGCGACTCGCGGTAGTCCCCATAGTGGATGTCACCGCGCCAGTTGCCATCGACGTAGAGTTGCCCCGCGAACGGATTGGCGGGGCCGTTGAGCCCGAGCGTGCGATTCGGCTCGCCGCGGAGAGTCGGGTCGTTGCCGACGACGGTGCGCGTGGTGAGCGTCGTCGCCTGATAGTGGTGCGCGAGGTTGAAGCTGAGTTTCCGGGTCGGCTGCCAGTCGGCGGAAAGCGTGTAGTTGTGCAAACGCTGTTCGCGCAGCGAGCCGGGGCCGCCGGCGTTGCCGCGCTTTGGGTTGAATGCCGGGTCGGTGATGATGAGGGCGGAGGTGGTGCGGCCGGGGGTGCCATCGGGGGCGCGGACGGCGGCGTTGTTGTAGGTGCCGGTGAGATAGGTGCCGATGGCGTCGAAGATGGTGCCGTCATTTTCGATGAACGTGGCGCGGTGATTGAGGCCGCCCGTGGTGCCGTTGCGCGTGGTGACGCCGAGCGCGATTTGTGCGGCGGTGGGGGCGGCGGTTGTCGGCGCGAACGTCACGGCATCGCCGCCGCGGGCGGCACGGTTGTCATACCATGCGAGCATTTCGTCGACGGCAGGCAGCGTTTTGATGACGGCGCCCCGGTCGCGGCCGATTTCTCCCATCGCCTGAAACGTGAGGCTGCGGCTGGGACGCGCTGTGACCGAGGCGAAGACGCGGTTCTTGTCCTGAAAATCGAACTGGCGCCACCCGCCGTTTTCCTGGTGGACGGCCGCGAGCGCCAACGCGAGGCGGTCCTTCACGAGCACGCGGTTGGTGTCGAACTCCGAACGGCTGCGCGACCACGAGCCGAAGCCGTAGCGGAGGCTGGCGTTGTTGCCGTGCGTGACCGCGGACTTGGAGGACTGGTTGAGCACACCACCCGGCGCGCCGACGCCGAACAGCAGGCTGTTGGCCCCGCGCGTGTCGTCGAACCGCCCCACGCGATACGGATCCATGTTGGTGATGCTGGTGAAAAAATCCATGCCCTGACTGGCCGCCAGGCCGCGGACGATCGTGCGGTTCAGAAGATTCTCGCCGGAGATGGTGGGGTTCTGGCCCGGCGCGCCGGGCTGCCACGCGGTGGTGTCGATCTCGGAGTTGACGGTGAACTTGAGCAGCCCCTCGAGATCGGTAATCGCGAGATCGTCGAGAAACTCCCTCGTGAACACGGAGACGGAGCCGGCGGTGTCGCGCAGGCGGGCGTTGAGCCGGGTGCCGGCGAGCGTATTCTCCGCAGCGTAGCCGACATCCTTCGAAGTGTTGACCGTGAACGGACTCAGCTCGACGGCGGGCTCGGTGGCAGGCGTGGCGGCGGGCGGCGCGGTTTGTGCAAACAGGAAACCGGCGGACAACAGGCCGGCTCCGGCGGAGAGCAGCGGGCGGCTCCCGCAGGCGTGGGGTAATGGGGCCATCGGGAGACACCTGATAGGCCGCGCGTCGCGTGGCAATCAGAAGTGCGCGCGGCGCGCCCGCCGCGCCGTCACCCTTTATTTCAGCTCTTTGATTTTGATGTTCCGATACCAGACCGGAGACTGGGCCTTGCCGTGGAGGCCTTGCAGGCCGAGCGGGCCGTTGCGGCTGAAATCCTTCAGCGCTTTCGCAAATTTGTTCGGCGTGCCGTCCGGATTTTTCTTCGCCTCGGTCCAACTGTTCAAATCGACGTTCCAGACTTCCTCGCCGTTGAAGATCAGTGAGACGTGGCTGTCTTGGCAGGTGATCGTGAAGTGGTTCCACTCGCCGACCGGCTTGGCCATGGGTTTCGCGGGCGGCTGGGCGTTGTAGATGGCGCCGACCATGCCGTAGTGTGCGGAGTCCTGGTTTTCGTGCACTTGGATTTCCAGCGCGGAGAGGACGTCCTTGATGTTACCGGAACGGAGGAAGACGCCGCTGTTGGACTCCTTCGCGACCTTGAATTCGAGATCGAGGATGAAGTTGGTGTAGGATTTCTTGGTCCAGAGCGTCTCGTGGTTTTTGGCCACGAGTTCACCGTTTTCATAGGCCCAGTCGCCGGGCTTCGTCTGCGCGTTGGAGAAGTCCGGGGCGAAAAGATTTTGCCAACCCTTGGTGTCGGGGTGGGCTTTGGGCGCAGCGGCGAGCGGGAGGGCGACGCTGCAGAGCAGGGCGAGGCCGGCGGTGAGGAACGTTTTGCGGGTGGTATGGGTGGTCATGGGGAAGATAGAGACGTGCCCGGAGGATTGGAACGCCGGGGCGAGATGTCGCGACAATTTTCCAAGCGCGTCGATCCGAAGCCAACCGGTTTCGGTGCGACCGCGCGAATTTCAGTTGGCGCGTGAGGCTTTCTTTTTCTTCGCGGCCGGGGCAGCGGAGGCGGCCGCGGGAATGGGCGCGAGCTGGGCGAGGAGGTTGCGCACGATCTCGGGGTGGGCGGAGGCGAGGTTGCGCGTCTCCAGCGGGTCAGCCTGGTAGTCGAACAGTTCCGGCCGGCCGCCGTCGCCGTCGACAATCAGGCGCCAGCGGTCGTTGCGCACGGTGCGCGCGCCGTTGGTCCAGAAACTGTGGGCAAGCTTGGCGGTAGGCGCCGCCGGATCGGTGAGCTGCGGGCGAAGGCTG
>JBDSGI010000557.1:0-4543 GCA_039919035.1 Opitutaceae bacterium | reverse complement strand
CGGCCAAGTCGAAATTGGATTCGAGCGCGTTCTTCAGCATGATGGGCAACGTCACGAAGAAACACCCGCACATCAAAATCGTTGCGACGACGCTGCGCGAAGTCCACTCGACCAACCGCCACTCGTGGGGCGCGGTCGCGTGGATTGACGGAGCGACGTTCGTTTCGCCCACATGTGAACTCGACGTGATTGATCGGGTGGGCGGCGGCGACGGCTACGCAGCGGGATTTTTCTACGGATTGCTCAGCGGCGAATCGCCGCAGGACGCGGTAAATCTAGGCTGGGCGCACGGCGCGCTGCTCACGACTTTCCCCGGCGACACGACGATGGCGACCGTGGAGCAGGTCCGGGCGTTTGCGCAGGGCGGCTCGGCGCGGATTCAGCGGTAAGCTGGACGCGAAGACGCCCGCGCGATATCCTGCCGCGTGATGAATCCAGCAGGCGAGACCTCCGCCCAGCCGCCGCTTGAGCCTTTGCCGGCACGGCTCGGGGCGCCGAGCGCGGCGGCCGCCGGGCTGAAGGCCGTGGGGGTGACGGCGCGGCTCGTCGGCGCGATGGGCGTCGGGCGCGGCGTGAAGGCGCTGCTGGCCGTGAACCAGGAGGACGGATTCGACTGCCAGTCGTGCGCGTGGCCCAGCCCGGATGGCGCGCGGCACACGTTTGAATTTTGTGAGAACGGCGCAAAGGCCGTCGCGGACGAGGCAACGCCGAAAAAGATCGGCCGCGAATTCTTTGCTGGGCATTCCGTCGCCGCGCTCGCAGCCGAGAGCGACCACTGGCTCAACGCGCAGGGCCGGCTGGTCGAGCCGATGGTGCTGCTGGCGGGCGCGACGCACTACGCGCCCATAGGATGGGAAGAGGCGTTTCAATTAATCGCGGCGGAGCTGCGGGCGCTGCCGACGCCGGACGCGGCGGCGTTCTACACTTCGGGGCGGACGAGCAACGAGGCGGCGTTTCTCTGGCAGCTCTTCGCCCGGCAGTTTGGGACGAACAACCTGCCCGACTGTTCGAACATGTGTCACGAGTCGAGTGGAGTGGCGTTGATCGAGAGCATCGGCGTCGGCAAGGGCACGGTCACGCTCGCCGATTTCGAGCAGGCCGGGGCCATCTTCGTGATCGGGCAGAATCCTGGCACGAATCATCCGCGGATGCTCGCGGCGCTGGCGTCCGCCAAGGCGCGCGGGGCCAAAATCGTTTCCGTCAACCCGCTGCCCGAGATCGGCATCGAGCGGTTCAAGAATCCGCAGGATTTCATGAATCCGCTGAAGGCGCTCCCGACCTTGCTGGGCGAGGGCGCACGGCTGGCTGATGTGTGGCTGCAGCCGCGAATTGGCGGTGATCTCGCCCTCTTCAAGGGGCTCATGAAGGCGATGCTGGAGGCCGACGCCGTGCGACCCGGCGGCGTGATTGAACGGGCGTTTATTGAGCTGCATACGGCGGGTTTCGACGATCTCGCGCGCGATCTGGCGGCGACAACTTGGGAGGAGATCTGTGCCGCGAGCGGCGTGGCGCAGGACGCGATTCGCACGGCGGCGGAGATTGTGATGGGTTCGCCCGCGACGATTTGCTGCTGGGCGATGGGGCTGACGCAGCAGCCCGCGGCGGTGGCGACGATTCAGCAGGTCGTGAATTTTCTGCTGCTGCGGGGGAGTATCGGCCGGCCCGGCGCGGGGGTGTGCCCGGTGCGCGGACACTCCAATGTGCAGGGCGACCGCACCATGGGGATTTTTGAAAAAATGCCCGACTGGTGGCTCGATCGGCTCGACGCGGAATTCGCGATCAAATCGCCGCGGGTGCACGGGCTCGACACGGTGGATACGATTCGTGCGATGCACGATGGGCGCGTGAAGGTGTTCCTCGCGATGGGAGGAAATTTTCTTTCGGCCACGCCCGACACGGAGTTTACGGCGGCGGCAATCCGGCGGTGCGCGCTCACCGCGCATGTCGCGACGAAGCTTAACCGTGCCCACCTCGTGACGGGACGCACGGCTCTGATCCTGCCCTGCCTCGGCCGCAGCGAGCGCGATGTGCAGGCGGGCGGCGAGCAATTCGTCACGACGGAGGACTCGATGGGCATCATCAACTCGTCGCGTGGTAAACTGGCCGCGGCGTCGGCCGACTTGCGCAGCGAGGTTGCGATTGTCTGCGGGCTGGCGCGGGCGGTGGGGGCGGCGCGGGAGGTGGGGCGAAGCGAGCGGGCGGTTCCGTGGCAGGGTTTTTCGGGAAACTATGATCTCATCCGCGAGCGAATTGCGCGCGTGGTGCCGGGTTTCGAGGAATTCAATCGCAGGGTGCGCAAGGGGGCGTTTTGTTTGCCCAACGCGCCGCGTGATCGGCGGGAGTGGCGGACACCGACGAACCGGGCGAATTTTTTTGTCGCGCCGATCCCGCAGGCGACGCTCCGGCCGGGGGAGTTTCTGATGATGACGATCCGCACCCACGATCAGTTCAACACGACAATCTACGGGCTGGATGATCGGTATCGGGGGGTGTTCGGAGGGCGGCGCGTGGTGTTCATGCATGAGGCGGACATCGCGGCGGGAAGCCTGATGTCGGGCCAGCGGGTGGACCTCACGAATCGCCACGGCGGGGTGGAGCGGGTGGCGCGCGGCTTCATGATCGCGCCGTATCGAATTCCGCGCGGGTGCGTGGCGACCTATTTTCCGGAGGCCAACGTGCTGGTGCCGCTTGGCAGCGTGGCGGCGAAAAGCAACACCCCGACCAGCAAATATGTGGTCGTCACCCTCGCGGCCGCGCCGAATTGAGGTGGGGGTGGTGCCTGAGTTTCGCCCGCTCGCGTTGGAACAAATCTGTGCTACCGTTCGTCACACTCATTCCCATGAAAACAACACACCTTTTGCTGATGAGCGCCCTGGCCTTGGGGCCGGTGCTAGCCATGAACGCGGCGGAGAACCGGGTGATCGCGCGGGCGGAAGTCATTTTTTTCGAGCCCACGAAATTTACCGATGTGCGCGACCGTGCCATGGGCGATGCGAGCCTCAATACCTACCTTGAGCAGCTGCGCGACCATGTCCTAGAGCAGGCAAAATATCACGTGCCGGAAGGCCACCTGCTCCGAATCACCATTACTGACGTGGATATGGCGGGAGACTTCGAGCCTTGGCTCGGGCCCCGCTGGGACGATGTGCGCATCGTGAAGGACATTTATCCGCCGCGGATCAATCTGACTTTCCGACTCACGGACGCGGCGGGCACCGTGGTGAAAGAAGGCAAGCGCGAGCTGCGCGACCTGGCTTTCATGATGAAAATCACGGCGGGCTTTCGCAGCGACCCGCTGCGGCATGAGAAGGCGTTGCTCGACGACTGGCTCGGGCAGGAACTGCCCCGGGTGCGGAAAAGGTAAGTGAGCGGCGAGAAGTTCACCTTCGAAACTTGAGTAATCCTCCCGCGCTTGACGCTGGCCGGCTCGACAAGTGGCTCTGGGGTGTGCGCGTCTTCAAAACCCGCGCCTTGGCGACGGACGCTTGTCGGGCAGGCAGCGTATCGGTAAACGAACTCCCGGCGAAGCCTGCGCGTGACGTGCGCGCGGGAGAGATTGTGACCGTGCGGCTGGGCTTGTTCACCCGAATCCTGCGGGTGGACGGCGTGCCAAGGTCGCGCGTGGGTGCCAAGGCGCTGCCCGAATTTTGCATGGACCTCACGCCGCCCGAGGAATTCGCCAAACTGCGCGAACGAAGCCTGCAACAGGTGCTCGCGCGGGAGAAAGGCAGCGGTCGTCCGACCAAGCGAGATCGCCGGTTGATGGACCGGTTAATCCCGTGAATTTAGAAATCAGGAACTCAAGAATCCTGAAAAACTTCGTGCTTTGGTTCGGCGATGCCTGATTTCCTGAGTTCCAGATTTCACGATGAACGCTTTTTCCAAGTTCGAAACCGAGCTCGCGGTCCGGCCCGACGACATCGACCTCTACCAACACGTCCACTCGACGCGCTACCTCGACTACGTGCTGGCGGCGCGATTCGAGCAGATGGAAAAGCATTACGGGATGTCGATGCAGGCCTTTGCCGATCGCGGATTGGGCTGGTGGATGACTGCCGCCAACATTTCCTACAAGCGTCCCCTGGGATGGGGCGACCGCATGACGGTGCGCTGCTGGATCGAGAGCTTTTCCGAGACCGGTTGTCGGGTTGCCTTTGAAATCGATAAGAAGCCCACAGAAAAAAGGGTGTGCGACGGTCACTGCGACTACGTGCTGGTGATGCTCGCCACGGGCCGTGCGACGGCGATTCCGGAGGATGTTCGGGCGAAATACTCGATTTGAGGGCGTGGACTCCCGAATGACTCCTGTCCCGAATTGCCTTGCATCGCGTGTCACGCCGTGCGTCTTAGCCGGTCGATCGTTAGAGATAGCGTTAGGCGACAGTATCTGGTGAGTCGTTGGCTGAGCGTTTGGCTTAAGTGATGATTTCGAAACCCAAGTCGGGAACGGACTGGCAGCAGACGAAGGATCTACGAGACATCACATGAGTAACTCCAAACTATACGTCGGCAATCTGTCGTTCAAGACCACTGAAGACGAGCT
>JBDSGI010000556.1:0-4450 GCA_039919035.1 Opitutaceae bacterium | reverse complement strand
GCGGCGTGCGGTTCGAAACTGCGTGGACCAATCCGATCTGCACGCCGACGCGCGTCATGATGCTCACCGGCCAATACCCCGGCCGCACCGGCTGGACCGAGCACTACGACGTTCCGCGCTGGGGCGGCGCCGGGTTGATTCCATCGAAATTTCCCACGTGGCCGCAGCTCCTCCGCGCCAAGGGCTACGCCACCGCCATCGTCGGCAAATGGCAGATCAACGATCTTCGCCCCGAGCCCGACATCCTCGCGCGCCACGGTTTCGAAAAGCACTGCATGTGGCCCGGGGTCGAAGCCGGCAATCCGCCCACGGAACACCGCTATTGGGACGCCTATCTCCAAACCGACGGCGACCGCAAAATCCACAGCGACGCTTACGGCCCCGATATCACGCAGGCCTACGCGCTGAATTTCATCCGTCAGAATCGCGACCGCCCATTCCTGCTTTATTATCCCGCCATCGCCGTGCACGCGCCCAACGAAGCGATCCCGCCCGACCGGGCGAATCCGCCCATGGGGGAGGCCGCCCTCTACGCCCGCTCCGTCACCTACCTCGACCAGCAGGTCGGCGAGCTGCTCGACGAGCTCGACCGCCTCAAGCTCACCGGGAACACCGTCGTGATTTTCGCGGGTGATAACGGTTCGTCCACCGGCGGTCGGATGCACAAAACTGCGGTGGCCGCCGGCAAGGGGCGCACCAACGAGCGCGGCGTGCAGGTGCCGCTCATTGTCCGCGCGCCCATGCTGGGCGCCGGCGGCCGCTCGACGGAAGCGCTCGCCGACTTCAGCGACATCTTTCCCACCATGCTCGAACTCGCCGGCGTCCCAACTCCGGCGAAACTGCGCCCCGACGGGCGCTCGTGGGTGCCACTGCTGCGCGGCGACGCGTCCTATCAACCTCGCCCGTGGATTTACGCGCAGCGCGACACGTCCCGCACCGCGCGTGACGCCCGCTTCAAACTCGATACCGAAGGCGGCTTTTTCGAAGTCGCCCTCGACCCCGATCAGTTGAAACCCCTTTCGCCCAAGCGCGATGCCGCCACCGCCGCCGCGCATGCCAAGCTCATGACCGTGCTTGCGAGCATCCCGGCCACCTCCGCCGAGCCGCCGTTTCCCGGCTACACGCCGGACCGCATGCGCGGCGAAGGCCGCAAACAGAAGCGAAAGTAAGTCTCTTTTCTCGCTCCGCCGAACGCCCTCGTTTTACCGCATGAACCTCCGACTCATCTTTCTTTCGGGCCTCGCCCTGCTCGGCGTCGCCTCGCTCCACGCCGCCGCGCCGGATAAGCCGAACATCCTTTTCATCTTCGCCGACGACCAGCGACCCGACACCGTCGCCGCGTTGGGCAACGCCCATATCCAGACGCCCAATCTCGACCGACTCGTGCGGCGCGGCGTCTCGTTTGACCGCGCCTATATGATGGGCGGCATGCAAGGCGCGACCTGCGTGCCCTCGCGCGCGATGCTCCTCTCGGGTCGCTCGCTTTTTCACATCGATGAAAAACTCACGCGCGACGAAACGTGGCCCGCCGCCTTCGGCCGCGCCGGCTACGACACCTTCATCAGCGGCAAATGGCATAACACCCCCGCTTCCGTTCCGCTGAGTTTCCAACGCGCCCAATCGCTCTTCACCGGCGGGATGACCAACCCCATGCAGGCCCCGCTCGGCAGTTTGGAAAACGGCAAAATGGGCCCCGCCAAAGTCGGTCCGAAGCACGCCTGCGAAACTTTCGCCGACGCGATCATCGCGTTTCTCCGCGAGCCGCACGCCAAGCCTTTCTTCGCCTACCTGCCCTTCGACGGCCCCCACGATCCGCACATCGTGCCCGACGATTATCCCGTTCGCTACGACCCGGCGAAGATTCCGCTCCCCGCCAATTTCCTCCCGCAGCATCCGTTTGACAACGGCGAGATGACCATCCGCGACGAACAACTGCTCCCGTGGCCGCGCACCTCCGCCGACATCCGCCAAATGCTCGCGGACTACTATCGCTACATTTCCTACCTCGATATGCTCGTCGGCCGCGTGCTCGACGCCCTCGACGCCTCGCCCGCCGCCAAAAACACTTTTGTCGTCTTCACCTCCGATTCCGGCGTCGCCCGGGGAAGCCACGGCCTCATCGGGAAACAGAATCTCTACGAGCACTCGCTCCGCGTCCCCCTCATCATCGCCGGTCCCGGCATTCCCGCTAATCGTCGCACCGCCGCGATGTGTTACCTCTTCGATGTGCTCCCCACACTTGGCGCCCTGTGCGGCGTCACCGGCCCCACCACCAGCGAAGGCCTCGACCTCTCCGCCACGCTCCGCGACCCGACCAAGCGCGCGCGCACCACAATGATGTTTGGCTACCGCGACATCCAACGCGCCCTCCGCGACGAACGCTGGAAGCTCATCCGCTACCCCAAAGTCAATCGCACCCAGCTCTTCGACCTCGTCGCCGATCCGTTTGAAACAAACGATCTCGGCGAAAAGCCAGAGCACGTCACCCGCGTCTCCGCGATGCTGGTGCAGCTCGCCGCCGAGATGAAACGCCTCGATGACCCCGTCGCCGCGCTCACGACGGCCCACCCCAAGCCCGCCGCCTGGTCACCGCCCGCTAAAAAGGCTCCGTCACAGAAAAAGAAAGGCTGATCCACCAAGGCCGGCGGATGGCGGCCGTGGTGGCGGGGTAGTCGCAACATCGCTCGCTTCCGGCGCGCATTTTGTTTCGCATGAGTCGTTCGGCGGATTCCTCTTTTCCGCCGCCACGTCATGACCCCCGAACAAAACCTTGCCCGCCTCGCTCTCGTCCTCCCGCCCGCCCCGAAGCCTGTCGCCGTTTACCGGCCCGTCGTCGTCGTGTCGGGCCTCGCCTACGTCTCGGGCCACGGACCCGTCCGCACCGACGGCTCGCTCATCAGCGGCCGGGTCGGCGCGGATCTCGATCTCGTCGCCGGCCACGCCGCCGCCCGCCAAGTTGGCCTCGCGATTCTCGCCACGCTCCGCGCGCACTTCGGCTCCCTCGACCGCGTCCACCGCGTCATCAAACTCCTCGGCATGGTCAACTCCGCGCCCAATTTTTACGACCATCCGAAAGTAATCAACGGCTGCAGCGAACTCTTCGCCGAAGTCTGGGGCCGCGAGCTCGGTATCGGCGCCCGCAGCGCCGTCGGGATGGGCCCGCTCCCCGGTAACATCGCGGTCGAAATCGAAGCCATCTTCGAACTCACCCCAGCATGAGCACCGATAGGATGCGCCTCGCCGACGAGTCCGCCGCCCCGTCGCCGTCCCTCCTGATTTATCCCGACCGCGTCGAACAAAACCTCCGCCGCATGATCGCGCGCGTCGGCGATCCATCGCGACTTCGCCCGCATCTCAAGACCCATAAGCTCCCGCAACTCATCGCGCTTCAGGTCTCGCTCGGCCTCACCAAGGTCAAATGCGCCACCATCGCCGAGGCCGAAATGGCAGCGCGCGCCGGTGCCACCGATATCCTCATCGCTGCCCAACTCGTCGGCCCGAACGTCGCGCGGCTCCTCGCACTTACCCGCACGTTTTCCACCATCGCATTCGCCACGATCGCCGACGATGCCCGCGCCATCGCCGCCCTCTCATCCGCCGCAGCCGCCGCCCAGCTCACGATCGAGATTCTCCTCGATCTCGACGTCGGCATGGCGCGCACCGGCATCGCGCCCGGCCCCGCCGCCGTCGCACTCTACCGCACGCTCGCGACTTCACCCGGCCTCCGCCCCGGCTGCCTCCACGTCTACGACGGCCATCTCCGCCAATCCGATCTCGCCGCGCGCATCGCCGCCGCCGCCGATGGCATCGCCCGGGTTTCAGCTCTCCGCACCGAACTCCTCGCGCAGAAACTCCTCGTGCCCCGCCTCGTCTGGGGCGGCACCCCGACCTTTCCCGTCCACGCGCCGCGCGCCACGCTCGACGCCACCCTCGAATGCAGCCCCGGCACCTGCGTCCTCTGGGATGCCGGCTACGCCACCAATGTCCCCGATCTCGATTTCCTTAATGCCGCCGTTCTTCTCACGCGCGTCATCAGCCGCCCCGGCACGAACCGCCTCTGCCTCGACCTCGGCCACAACGCCGTCGCCAGCGAGATGCCGCACCCGCGCGCGATTGTCCCCGCGCTCCCCGACGCCCGCGCCATCACGCACAGTGAGGAACATCTCGTAATCGAAACCGCCCGCGCCGCTGAGTTTCCCGTCGGCACCACGCTCTACGCGATTCCCTGGCACATCTGCCCGACCGTCGCGCTCCACGACCGCGTTCAGGTCGTCCGCGACCACCGGATCGTCGACGAGTGGACGGTCACCGCCCGCGCCCGTCGCCTCCAATACTAAATGTGGCGATGAACCTTCCGGGCTCGAACGCATGCAGTAGGGCGGGTCAAAGACCCGTCCTACCTCCGAACCACGAGCAAACAAACGGCCGCTAGCGCAATGACCGCCACCTC
>JBDSGI010000555.1:0-4406 GCA_039919035.1 Opitutaceae bacterium | reverse complement strand
GCGGTTGACGGCGGCGAAGGCCGTGTTGGTGAAGGGCGCCGCAGGATTGGCGGTGGCGCCGGGCGTGGTGGACGAGGTCGTGGTGCTGCCGTCGGGCGCGGCGGACGGGACCGGGGTGACGGCGGGAATGGGCGGCGTCGGTTTCGGGCCGAAATAGATCATGGCGAAGGCTGCGAGGAGCAGCGCGACGCCGATGGTGGTGTTCTTTTTATCCATTACGAAAAGGGGCCGGGGGGCTTACGGGTGGGAGGCGAGCGAGGGGAGTTCGACGTGGTCGCAACGCGGCGCGGGGCGGCGCGGGGGCACCGGGTCGAAACCGCCGGGGTGGAGCGGGGTGCATTTCGCGAGCCGGACGAGGGCAAGGGCGCAGCCGGCGAAGGCCCCGTGGGTCCGAATCGCGTCGCCGGCGTAATGGGAGCACGTCGGCGCGAAGCGGCAGCCGCAACGGCCCATCGTGATCACCGGGAGCACGGGCGAAAGGGTGCGCTGATAAACGCGAAGAGCGAAGAGCAACGCAGAGGCGGGCAGGGCCGTCGCGGTGTGGCGGAGGCGGGCGAGGGCGGCGCTCATGACGGCGGTGGGGCACCGAGCGCCGGCTGCATCTGGGCGCAGGCGGCGGCGAAACGATTTTCCAATTCGGCGAGGGGCCAGCGGGTCGCCGCCAAGCGGGCGATGAGGAGCAGATCGCAGCCGGCCGGGACGCGGTCTTGCTGGTGACGAAACACTTCGCGGAGTCGGCGCTTGGCGCGGTTGCGCAGCACGGCGTGTCCGACGGCCTTGGCCGAGGCGATCACGCAAACGCGCGCGGGATTAAGCGGGGGCAGGGCCTGCGACTCCGGGCGCGTTCGCCACCAGACGGTGAAAGCCTGGCAGTCTACACGCCGGCCTTCCTCACGCACGACGCGGATATCCCGCTGGCGGCGCAGGTGCTGCTCAGGGCGGTAACGCATGGTCCGGCGCGAGGGACGCGGGAAAATCCACTCGCAGGCGCTCGTGCTGGCGGGGCCGGGCAACGATCAGACGACCGTCAGGCGCTTGCGACCCTTCAGGCGGCGGGCTTTGATGACTTTGCGGCCGCCTTTGGTGGCCATCCGGGCACGATAACCAATCTTGCGGGCGCGCTTTTTGCGGTGCGGGCGGAATGTAGGTTGCATGATTTTGTAAGAAAAAGAGGGTCAGAAGTGCCGAACCCCCCGGGGGGTGTCAAGGGCGTCCTTACCCCGGTGGCCGCGCCCTGCGTGCTTACCGTCCATGCCACTAGGCCGCCTCAATCTCGTTTGGGACCCATGTGCAAAAACATCCGTCGAATGTGTGTGCCGGGCGCTTTTCCTTAATGACTGAGGCGCTCATCGTCCGGCTTCTTCCCCGACATCCCCGGTGCGATTCCGCCCAAGGCCGGGCCGCGCCCCATTCTCGTTCTCTCGTTTCCCGTTTTGTGGACCCTACACTATGAAAACAAAATCCCCCCCGCTCCGTATTGCGTTCAGTTCGTCCGCGCTGCTCATCGTCAACCTGGCATACGGGCAGGCAGTTGCGCCGGTGCCCCCTGTCGCGCCAAAGACCACCGATTCGATCATCGAGCTTTCGCCTTTTGTCACGAGCGTCGACTCGGACAAGGGCTACGCCGCCACCAGTTCGCTCGCGGGCAGCCGCGTCAACACGCCCCTCAAGGACATCGCGGCGCAAATCGACGTGCTGACGCCCGAGTTTATCAATGATATCGGCGCCACCACCATCGACGAAGCGGTTGTCTTCAGCACCAACAACGGTGGCCCCAACGACCAGAACACCGGCCCGAATGCCGGCATCACGACCACCCGCGCGAACGGTCGCGCCCGCGGCTTCGACGCGATCAGCAACTCCACCGACTTTTACGCGACCAACCTTCCCAGCGATCTCTACAACATCGAACGGATCACCATCGCCAATGGCCCGCAGTCGATTCTCTTCGGCCTCGGCAACGCCGGCGGCGTCATCGACACCTCGACGAAACGCGCGCTCTTCCGCGAAAGCAACGAACTCGGCCTCCGCGTGGACAACAACGGTTCCTTCCGCGGCACGCTCGACCTTAATCGCGTGCTGGTGCCGAAGAAACTCGCCGTGCGCTTCGCCGCCGTCCGCAACGAAAACAAGAGCTACGTTGAAGACGCCTTTAACCGCCAGGCGCGCCTCTTCGGTGCGCTCACGTGGAAACTCACGCCGACCACCACGCTCCGCCTCAGCGGGGAGCGCATCGGCCAACGCGCGTCCAACGCCAGCAACTTCCTCGCGCAGGATTATGTCAGCCCGTGGGTCGCCGCCGGCCGTCCACTCTACGACAATTCCACCGGCAACGCCGCGATCACCGCGACCGCGTTCCCCCTGCTGAATCGCAATTCCAACGCGCTGCGCGTCTTCTCCTACGGCGGACCCACGAATTCGGTCTTGGTCTGGAACGGCTCCGGCCTCACGCGCGGGCCACATCAGCTCGCGGGCGCCGTCGATACCCGGGATGCCGGGCTGACCGACAACGCGATTTATCCCACCGACCGCGACGTCCGCGTCGGCGGACGGATGAACGTCCTCCACGGCAAAGTGCTCCGCGGCGCCGTCGAACAAAAGATCACGGACACCTTGTTTGTGGAGCTCGGCTTCAACTACGAGGCGGTGGCGGAGCTGCTGGGCGGTTCCTTCGACAACGCCGAATCGATCAATATCTTCGCCGACCCCAACCGGTTTCTGCCGGGCGGCACCACCGCCGCGCGACAGACCGCGCTCAACCCGTATGCCGGCCAGCTCTACGTCGAGTCGTTTCCCAGCGGGAGCGAGGTGCGCAACGTCACCAAGGAACTCCGGCTGACGACGTCATACGAATTCGATTTCAAGAAACACTTCGGCAACGTCGCGCGGCATTTCGGCCGGCACCGTCTCGCCGCTCTCGCGTCGATACGCATCGACGAAGATCGCTCGCAGGCGTCCCGCGCGATGATTCTCGGCAATCCCTCCTTCGCCACCGGCGACCTGCTCAACAACAGCCGGTTTCTGCGCTCCCGCTATTACCTCGATCCCGCGAGCGGCTCTTACACCGCGCGCGCGCTGCCCGGTGGCGGGGGCGATGCGCGCTTGTTTGGTCCGTGGACCTTCACCGATTCGGCCCGCAACGAGACGTTTCAAGCAACCATGTTCGACCATCCCGACGGACGGTCGTCGGCGACGGGTGGTTCGCGGAAAGACATCACGACCGGCATGCTCGCGCTCCAGAGCTTCTTCCTCAACGACCGCCTCAACCTCTTCGCCGGCCGGCGCGTGGATCAGTTTAAGAGCTACCTCATCGCCCCGTCCGCGCTGGTGCGCGGTGACCGCCTGACGCCCGGCGATCGCCAGGGCTTGTATGTTCCGCTCTCCCGGGCGGCATTCGATACGTCTCCCGCGCTCGATGACAGCGGCACGACTTTTTCCTACGGCGCCGTCGTGCATGCGACCCGCTGGCTCTCGCTCTTCGGCAGCCGCTCCAACAACGCCGGCCTTCCGCCCGGCTTCCTCGATCCTGACAACCGCCAGATCCCCGGCATCTTCAGCCGAGGTCATGACTTCGGTTTCAACCTCGCACTGCGGGAGGACGCGATTTCGCTGCGGGTGAACTTTTATGAAGAAGAACAGCACGCGCTGATCGGTGATGCCCAGGATGTGCGCACGGCGGCGGCGGTGATCGAGGAGCGTCTTCGCGGCACCGATCGGCCGGCCGGCATCGGGACCGTGGCCGCCGATGGCTACGACCCTGTCACCCGCGGCAATGTCTATCGCTCCGTGGAGGACAAAGTCGCCAAGGGGATCGACGTGACGCTCGTGGCCCGGATCACAAGCAATTGGGATGTGCGCGTGGCCGGCGGCCAGCAGCGCACCCGCGTGTTCAACAAGGGCCTCGATTTCAGCGCGTGGACGGCCCGTCGCCTCCCCGTGTGGCAGCAGTTCGGCGGCCTCGGTTGGGACAACGTCGCCATTTCCACGTCCGACCCGCGCACCGTGCACCAATATTACGACCAGCAGATTGCCGCGGAAATCTTGCGCCAGCAGCTTCGCAACAACCTCCCGCGCTTCCGCCAGCGCGAATGGCGGGCGAGCCTGTTTACCAACTACCGGGTGCGGGAAGGTGTCCTTAAGGGCCTTAACTTCGGCGGTGGTGTCCGCTGGCTCGATCACACGATGATCGGCCTGCAGCAGCGCGCGTTTCCCGGCGGCGCGACCGGCGACGATGTGACGAAACCAATCTTCGGCCCCGCGCAATTCGCGGTCGATCTCCTGCTCGGCTACAGCGGCAGGACGAAGGTGATCGCCGGTCACAAGATCGGTTGGCGCGTGCAGCTTAACGTCCGCAATCTCCTCGACGACGACGAACTTGAGCCCATCCGCGCCAACCTCGGCGGCGG
>JBDSGI010000554.1:0-5893 GCA_039919035.1 Opitutaceae bacterium | reverse complement strand
ATGTTGGGCTCGTAAACCATGAGTTCGAGGAGCGTGTCGGCGGCGCGCGGCGAGGCGGCGAGGGTCGTGAGCGCAGTTTTTTCTTTCAGCTCGGAGGTGAGCCTTTCGCGGAGCTGCTGGTCGAACCGCACGGGGGCAACCGCGGCGTCCATCGTGGCGCGCGCGGCAGCGACGGACGCGGCGGAATCGGCGACGACGAGGCCGTAGGCGCGGCGGATTTCCTGCGCGAGCGGGGCGCCGCCCATCACCACCAAGGGCGTGGCCATGGCGAGCGAGCCGATCACGAGCGCGTCGACCTGACTGTAGGCGGGGCCGGTCTTGTTCACGACCATGCGAGGCGTGACGAGTTCGAACGATTGCTTTTCTGCCGCGATGTCGGCCTTGCTGTCGGGGACTTGGTAACGAATCCGCGACGAGTCGGTGAGCGCGACGACGGCGACGCGGCCGAGGTTGTCGCGAAGCTTGGCGGTGGGCGGGCGAAGGACCGGGGTGGTGGTGCAGCCGGTGAACGTGATGACCGTGGCAACGGCCAGGGCGGCGAGGAGCGACGTATTCGTTTTCATGGGAGCGAGGGAGAATTGGGCGGGAGCGGCAGCCGGAAGCTGCGGGGGTGCACAGAGAATATCAGGAACCGGCGTGGAGCGTGAGTTGATAAATCTGATGCGGGCCATCGGGCGGAATGATGGGGGCGGGAAGCACGGCGGAGGGCGGGTTCATGACTCCAATGCGAGACTTCGCGCGGAATCGGATCACGCGCGGGAAGAGTTTTCTTCGAGCGCGGTCAATGCCCGACTCTGAAACTCGGAAGGGTGGAACCGCTAATCTCCGCAAATTTTCTGAGGCGAAAGAGGAGCGAAAGCGTGCGGGCCTCGCCTAATCCTCCTTCGCCGAGGCTATGGCGGACAAGTCGGCGAAGCGCGGACACTGGTGATCGGGCTCGGCGGATATTGTCAGCGCCGATTAGCGGGAATTAGCGGTTAACTATCTCACCGCCGCGTCGCGGAGATTTCGCGGTGAAGCCAGGCGCGGGCGTAGGCCCAGTCGCGCTTCGCGGTGGGCGCGGAGACTCCGAGCGCCTCGGCTGTCTCCTCAATGCTGAGACCGATGAAATAGCGGAGCTTCACCAGCTCGGCCTTGCGCGCATCGACCGCGGCGAGCCGGTCGAGGGCGTCGTGGACTGCGAGCATTTCCTCCGTGGTGCCGTCGGGCGCGGCGATCTGGATGCCGGTGTCGTCGGCGTCGACTCGTGCGAGACCGCCGCCGTGTTTGACGCGCAGCTTGCGGCGGGCGCTGTCGATGAGGATGCGGCGCATCGCCTCGGCGGCGGCGCCGAAAAAATGCCCGCGCCCGTTCCAGGTGTGCTGGTCGGGACCGGCGAGGCGGAGCCACGCCTCGTGGACGAGCGCCGTAGCCTGGAGCGTCTGGCCGGGGCGTTCGTGGGCGAGCTTGGCCGCGGCGAGCTTGCGCAATTCTTCATACACGAGGGGCAGCAATTTTTCCGCCGCGCGCGGCCCGCCGTTCTGCACGGCGGTGAGGATTTGGGTGAGGTCGTTCATGGCTTCGGGATTGCGACGATGCGTTGCCGGGTCGTGAACGCCCGCTCGATTAATTCGGCGGCGCGTGCCGCTCCTTGGTGCGGGCGTAGTTCGGCGGCGCAAGCGCGCGCCCGCTGGGCGAAGGACGGCGTGCGCAAAACTTCCTCGACCGCCTGCCGCAGCGAGGCGGGGTCGAGTTTTCCGATCGGCACGGCGCGCCCAACGCCAAGGTGCTCGATCCGCATGGCGTTTCCCGGTTGATCGTTGGTGATCGGGATCGCCACGAGCGGCACGCCGGCGCTCAGGGCTTCGAGCACGGTGTTCAGCCCGCCGTGGGTGACGGCGAGCGTCGCGCGTTGCAGCAGCGCGCGCTGCGGGGCGTAGTCGACGAAGATCGCGCCGGCGCTTTTCTGTTCGGGTGCGACGGCACCGGGCCGGCCGAGCGAGACGACGAGCTGCGGAGCGAGGCCGGCGCACGCCTCGGCGATCGTCGTGTAAACGGACATCAGGCGGTTCTGGAGCGTCCCCAGCGACGCGTAAATCAACGGCCGCCCGTCGAGCCGGTCCCACGGAAACGAGTTCGCTTCCGCCACGCCCTCGTCAATCCACGGACCGGTGTAGTGAAAATGATCCGGCAGGTGGCGGTGCGGGAAATCGAAGAAGGCCGGCTGCTGCGCCACCTGCACGAGACTCGGGCGGAGCTCGTTGATGTAAGTGTAGCCCATGGGCCGGAGCCAGTGCTTGAAACGATACGGCCCGAGTTCGCGGAGCACGCTCAGCCCGCACAGGTTTCCCGCGAACTGGCCGAGAAAATTTCGCACGTGAAACTGCGGCGCGGTCCGCTGGCGCCACGGAAAATAAACCGGTGGCACGCCCGACTCGATGTGCATCGCCAGCGCGCTGCATGCGACGGCCAGCGGAAGGTTGATCACCTGACAGACACTCTCCGTGCCGATACAAATCTGATCCATGATGAGCCCGTCGAAGCGATGGTGCTGCGCGAGGGCGGGCAGGTCGCGGAGGACTCCGCGCGTCACCTGCGCGATGGTGCGAGCGGCGGCGGCGGTGGCCGACAAACCGGTAAGCGCTCCCGCCCGCGCGGCGTGCTCTTCCCACACGCCGGGCCCAAACTCCTGCGTCGCGATCGGGGCGAAGTCGAAACCAGCCTGCTGCACCCTCGTCGCGGCCACCGGCGGCGAGAGCACCGTCACGCGATGCCCGCGCCGCTCGAGCGCCCGTGCGAGGACGAACAGCGGATTGAGGTGCCCGGTGTAGGCTGGCGCGAACAGCGCGTAGTGTGGCATGAGCGGAACGAACCTCCGGGCTATTTTCGTGTCGATAAACCGCGGATCAGCGGCTCGGCTTCGATCGCGCGCCCCTGCTTTTGTAGGGTGGAGACAAGCAGGGACCGTGCGCTGCGCTCGACCTTGGCGTCCATGTTCGTTTCATTCGTTGCGAGTGCCAATGCGGTCCGCAGATGGACTTCGGCCGCATCGAGCTTCTCCTGAGCGCAGAGACTCGCCCCAAGCACGAGGTGGGCTGCACTGATATACCTCTGCTTGGTGCGCGGGAGTTTTTGCAGCACGGCGACCGCTTCGTTTGCCAGATCAGTCGCTTCAATGAAACGGCCTTGCGCGAGCCGGACCGTCGAAAGGATCACATTGGCACCAGCCACATCCTCGTGCTGAAAGCCGAACACCTTTCTATTTATGTCGAGCGACGCGATTGCCAGTGCCTCTGCCTTCACGAAGTCACCGAGGTCGAGGTAAACGGCACCTAACACACCGCGCACGGTTCCGTCGATCTCAGGGCTGTCCTTAAGCTCCTTGTCCAATCGCGCGACGGTTTTGTCGACGAACTCGCGAAGCAGCGTTTTGTCGCGCTCGATTGCCGCACTGGATCCCAGCCCGCGCAGTATACGCGAAAGGAAGGCGAATGCTTGCTCGCTCCGCACCGCTTCGAGCAGAGCCTTCTTTTCGTTGGCCTGAGCCTGCTGGCGTTGCTCCGTTTCCGCCCGACGCGCGACTTCCGCCTGCACGCGCAACCGGTTTTGTTCGGCTTCCGCCGCAACGGCCCGTTCACGCGCGCCTTTTTCCAAGACCAACGACCAGGTCGCAACGGCGAGGCCAATTATGATTGCCGCAGCAATCCCTCCGGTGGCGGCGAAGGCGAGCCGGTGACGGCGCGCGAATTTTTGGACGCGATAACCCGTGCTCGGCGGGCAGGCGGCGACGGGCTCGTCGTGCAGATGTCGCAGAAGATCGAGCGCGAGGGCGCTGGCGGTTTCGTAGCGTCGCGTCCGATCTTTTTCGAGGCAGCGCATCACGATCCAGTCGAGGTCGCCGCGGAGGAGAATGGAAAGTTGTGCCGGCACGGTGCCGTGTTGTTTCGCAATCGTGGCGCGGTCGAGGTCGGTGAGCGTGGAGAGGCGGGTCGAGGGGCGCGGAGGATCGACTTCGCGGATCACGCGGCGGATTTCGTCGAGGCCGGCGGCCACGAGCGATTTGGAATCGAAGGGCGTGCGGCCCGTGAGCAATTCGTAGAGCAGGACGCCGAGCGAGTAGATGTCGGAGCGCGTGTCCACATCGAGGCTGGTCATCACCGCCTGCTCGGGGCTCATGTAGGCGGGCGTGCCGATGAACTGCTCGAACGCGGTGAAAAGGGTCGAGTCCGTAAGCCGGCCCTGCGTGGCCTTCGCGATCCCGAAGTCGATCACCTTGGGGACGGCCACGCCGTCGTTGACGGTGACGAGGATGTTCGACGGCTTGAGGTCGCGGTGGATGATGCCTTTCTGGTGCGCGTGCTGGACGGCGTGGCAGACCTGCGTGAAGAGTTCGAGGCGCGCGACGGTGGAGAGGTTTTGCTCGTCGCAGTATTTGGTGATGGGCACGCCACGCACCAATTCCATGACGAAGAAGGGCCGGCCCGTCTCGGTCGCGCCGCCGTCGAACACCCGCGCGATATTCGGATGATCCATCAGCGCGAGCGCTTGCCGCTCGGCCTCGAAGCGCGCGACGACTTCGCGCGTGTCCATGCCGAGCTTGATCACCTTGAGCGCGACGCGGCGGACGACGGGCTCCTGCTGCTCGGCCATGTAAACGACGCCGCAGCCGCCCTCGCCGATTTTTTGGAGGAGCTTGTAGCGGCCGATGGTCTGGCCGGCGGCTTCTTCAGGTCGCGGAGCGGCGGGCACGGTGGCGGCGAGATCCGCAGCGGGCGCTGCCATGAAGCCGGTGGACTCGTCGGCGCGCAGGAGTTCTTCGACGCGGGCGCGCAGCGCGCCGTCGCTGCCGCATGCCTGGTCGAGATACGCCGCGCGATCTTGGGCGGCCAGCGCGAGCGCGCCGGCGAAAATTACCTCTTCGGATTCGTGCGGCGGGGTCGGTGTCATGGGCGTGAGCGGGGCGGTGTTGCCAGACAGTGCGGGATTTCCCGTCAAAACGGATCATGGATGATGGAATTTTTTTCCGGCGTCGAGCGATTGGCGGTGTGCGCGGCGTGTTTGTGAGTGCGGTCGCATCCCCCACCGCGCCCGTTCGGACCGGTGGAAAGTGTGTTGCGTGCGCGGCGCACGGTCGTTTTCTCTTCAGGCGCTTCCAGATGAATGTCCACCATCTCGAGCTGTTCTATTACGTCGCGAAACACGGCGGAATTAGCGCAGCCGTTCGCAAAATCCCCTATGGCATCCAGCAGCCGGCGGTGAGCGGCCAGATGGGGAAACTCGAGGAGGACGCGGGGGCGAAGCTCTTCGAGCGCAGTCCATTTCGGCTCACGACGGAAGGGGAGGTGTTGTTCGCCCATATCGAGCCGTTCTTCGCAAACCTCGGTGCGCTCGGTGCCGAGCTGCGGGCCGAGTCGAAACCCACGCTGCGCATCGGGGGTTCCGAGGTTGTGCTGCGCGACCACATCCCGACGGTGATGCCGCAGGTGCGGGCGCGCTTTCCGCAGGTGCGGCTCAGCCTCCACACGGGCCATCAGGCACAGGTCGAGAACTGGCTGCGGGACGGTGAAATCGACCTCGCGGTGACGTCGGCGAGCGCGCGGCCGGCGCTGAAGCTGCGCCAGCTGGCGCTCGTGCGCATTCCGCTCGTCCTGCTCGTGCACCGCACCGCGCCGTGGAAAAACACCGAGGAACTTCTGGCGCGGAAAAAAATTCCGGAGCCGCTCGTCGGCCAGCCCATCACGACGAGCGTGATGCAGAATTTCCAGCGCGATCTGAAGCGCCGGCGCGTCGTTTGGCCACAAGCGCTTGAGGCGACTTCGGTGGAACTCGTGATGCGCTACGTCGCCAACGGCGAGGGTTTCGGCGTCGTCAACCGGGCGGTGCTCGGGCATCTCAAGCATCGCGACGTGCGGGC
>JBDSGI010000553.1:0-5379 GCA_039919035.1 Opitutaceae bacterium | reverse complement strand
TGGTAATTGCGAGTATTGGATTTATGGTTCCAAGGCCGGCGCGACTGAGTTCCCGAAAGAGTCCGCTGCCGGTTGGCGCGGCGAGTGTCTCGCCCCGGATGGCAGCGCAAAAAGGCAGAGCGTATCGGGTGAGGGTAAAAAAAGATTTTTTCTCTCGCAGAGATGTCGGCGGCTTCAGTTCTCCACGTTTGCCGGGGGTAGATTCTTTTTGGGTAACGAGTTATGCCTCACGGAAGAAAATTGGCGGAGAGGGAGGGATTCGAACCCCCGGTTCCTTGCGGAACACACGCTTTCCAAGCGTGCGCATTAGACCACTCTGCCACCTCTCCGGTGTGCGGCCGGCGCCTTGCGGAAAGGGTCGGTCGTTGAGCGAGCGGCGAAAGAAGGTCACTCGCCCACGGTGGTCAACGGTAAATCCGCGCCCTCAAAAGTCCGCGCCGATGGTCAGCCGATAATTGCGTGGTTCGTTGAGGTAGACGCGGAGGTAGCCGTTTTCCTGTGCGTTGTAGCGACCGACGCCGACGAGGTAGGAGTTGAACATGTTCTTGATGTTGAGCTGGACGTTCATCGGCGTGTTGAGGCCGGGCATTTTGAAGCGGTAGCCGGCAAACGAATCGGCGTAGATCGTGGGTGTGCCCCAGATTTCGCGGCCATTGATTTGGGAGATGCGGGTGAGGTTGCGGCTTTGGAAACGCCCCGCGCCACCGATGAAGGCCCCTTTGAATTTGCCCTCGGCGATGCGGTAGCGGCCGGTGAGGTTGGCTTTATACGGCCGGGTGCCGAACCCGCTGTTTTGGAGGGCGGCCATGGCGTCGATATTCTCGTGTGCGATGGCGATTTGGTTGTTCACGGTGGTGAGGAGCGCGGCGTCGCCCGCCGCGGCGGCGCGCCACTTGGGCTCCCACTCGGAAAAATAGCCGTAAACTTCCTCGAAGAAGTTTTCGCGGCGGCGTTCCGAATAAGAGACGCCGAGGCGCAGGGTGAGGGTCTTGGTCGGGTTGGCGATGAACTCGGCTTCCCAGCCCTTGGTGACGGCGTCGATGGTGGCGGCGTTGTAGAACTTTAATTCGTTGTCGAACTGGGCCTGCGAGATGCGGCCGCCCGCGAGCAGAGCGTTGTAGATGTTGACCATCGCGGCGCCGCCGAGGGAGCTGGAGGTGTTGACGGAGAGGCCGTCGGGAATAATCGCGGCGTCCTTGGTCTGGCGGGTTTCGAAGGCGCCGAGGCGGAAGAAGAGCCGGTCGTCGCCGAGCACGTCGAACATGAGGCCGACGTCGTGGCCGAGGCCCTCGGTGGGGGGCGGAGTTTTCCCGGTGGGGAGGACGGTGCGGTCGAGGCGCGGGGTGCCGCTGTTGCGCGATTCGTTGTAGAAGAGCGAAAGGCGCGGCAGCACGTGCAGGACGGCGCCGGCGGTGAAGGTCTTGGGCCGGTATTTGTTGGTCGCGACGGTGCCGTCGAAATCCCACTCGTTGAGCGCGAAGCGCCGCGAAGTGTAGCGGGGATCGGTGGTGCTAGTGATGCGGCTTTGGCCGTAGGTCTCGAAGGTGATCGGATCCACGCGGTAGCCGAGGGTCGTCACCAGCTTTTCCTTCCACCAGAAGCTCTGGGAGGCAAACATGAGCGAGCGGGCGTCCTGAATGGTGTGGGAGTTGGAGCGCGTGCGGGAGGCGAAATGCGAGTGGTAGGTATTGGCGCCGATGGTGAACTCCGGGATGGTTTGGGTGGGGTCGCCGGCGTAGTAGGTGGAGAAGTCTCCTTCGGTCACATAGCGGCGGCGCCACGGCTGGTTGGCGGCGGCCTCGGGGTTGCCGGAGTTTGAGATCGCGAGGTTGTCCTGGTTCACGAGGATCTCGTTCTGCCAACGGCGGACGCGGTCCTGGCGGGTCGCCTCGGCGAGGCCGGCGATGCGGTGCCGGCCGAACCATTTGCCGAGATTGACATCCCACGCGGCGCTGAGGCGCAGAACCTCGTTGCGGTCCTTGAAAGGGTCGCGGCTCCAGTTGTCCTCGAGGTAAATCTGGCGCACGTGCGAATTGGAGACAACGGCGAGCGTGTGGGTTGGGATGGTGAGATTGGGATCACCGGTGAGGAAGAGATTGGGGTTCACGTTGCCGCGGGTGAGGATGCGGTTGACGTTGTTAAAATAGGAGAGCTCGGCGACGAGGGTGCGCGAGAGGCGCTGCTCGATTTTGAACTGATACTCGTTGAAGTTCTGCGTGCGCACGCCGCCGGGGCCGGTGAGGTTGTAGGCGTAGCCCATGAGCGCGGGGGAGACGAGGGTGGTGCTCGGCGCGCGGGCGCTGAAGAGTTCGGAGCGGAGGTTGTAGACGGCGTTGTCCTGTGAGAAAAGGGTGTAGCGATTGCCGGTGCCGTAGGCGGTCGTGCTCGGCACGGCCGCGCCGTCGGCGGCCGGACGGCCGGCCGCGAGCCAAGACGTGACGGAGTCGGTGGCGTTCCACGGGAGAGAAATGTTGTTGGCGGAATTGCCACCTTGATAGCTGCCGCGAATCGCGGTGTTGGCCCACGGCTGGTAGCTGAACGCAGCGGTGAGGCGGCGCTGTTCGTTAAGGTCCCATTTGCGCCAGCCCTTCGCATCTTGGCAGAGGCCGAGCAGGCGGAGACCGAGTTTGCCGCGGATGAGCACCTGATTGTGGTCGAGTTCGGCGCGCTTGTAGTCCCACGAACCGATCACGGTGCGGGCGTTCGTGGCGGTGCGGCGGAGCGTGGCGAACTTGCTGGTGAGGGCGACGGTGCCGCCCGGCGCGCCAAGGCCAAACAGGATGGAGTTGGGGCCGCTGGCGACCTCGGCCCGCTCGATGTTGTAGAGATCGACGGGCACGGCGGACTGCGCGTAGTTGATCGAGGAGGACCCGGCTACGCCGCGCACGCGGAAGCGGAAATCATTGCCGGTGGAATCGCGGCCGGGCGGATTGTTGAAACCGTTGGTCGAATCCTCGACCTCGCGCTCGACGTTCGTGGCGTAGGCGAGCATCGACTCAAGATCGGTCGCACCGATGTCGGAGAGGAATTCTTTCGTGAACGGCGAGACGGCGGCGGGTGTGTCCTTCAGTTTCGAGTTGAGGCGTGAGCCGCTGGTAGTGTTGGCGGCCTGATAGCCGGTGTCGTCTTCCGGCCGCACTTCAAATGGCGAGAGCGTGACCGTGGTCTCTTCCTTTTCGGACGATTTCGACGGCGGGGTCGCGGGCGCGACTTGCGCTTGGGTCTCGGCCGCGAGGGTCGCGACTAAGGTGAATACGAGGGCGCGCAGCGCGGCGGGGCAGGATGAAGAAATCATGGGCAGGTGGGGGTGAGTCGGCAGGATGCGAAGCGTCGGTTTTGGGGCACGGCCACCGGGATGCTACGCGTCACTCGTAGTTCCCTGGCGGTCGCATTCAAGCCGCATGTAGGGAAGAATGGTTATCGGATAGGTCGGCGGAGCTTCTACCCGGACGCATGACGGAGCTTTTCTCGAAAAGCGTCTTGCGCGGCGGGGGACCGGGGCCAAGCCTGCGGCCGATTTTCATTTCCGCCACCTCCCGCCACTCAACCCATCATGGTCACTGCCAACAGCGAACTCGGCTACAACAGCAAGGTTGAAGGCGGCGTGATCGTGTCCCGGGCTGACGCGGCGATTAACTGGATTCGCACCAACTCCATGTGGCCGATGCCGATGGGTTTGGCGTGCTGCGCCATCGAGCTGATGGCGGTGGGTGGGGCACGGTTCGACATCGCGCGTTTCGGCGCCGAGGTCATGCGGTTTTCCCCGCGCCAATCCGACGTCATGATCGTGGCCGGCACCGTGACCTACAAAATGGCTCCGCAGGTCCGCCGCATCTATGATCAGATGGCCGCGCCGAAATGGGTCATCGCGATGGGTGCCTGCGCCAGCTCGGGCGGCATGTATCGCAGCTATGCCACGCTCCAAGGCGTCGATCGCATAGTGCCGGTGGACGTCTATGTGAGCGGCTGTCCGCCGCGGCCCGAGGCGTTGCTGGATGCTTTGATGAAATTGCAGACCAAAGTGCGCTCCGAGCCCTCGGCCAGCCGCCTGATGTCGGCGTGAACGCGAGCGTGAAGATCCCTTTCACCCTCCCTTTCCCTTTCACTTCTTGATGTCCGCCGAAGCCGTCACCGCGCTCAAAGCGAAATTCCCGCAGGCGACCGACCGCGCCTCCACCGATCACCCGGCCGTCAATGTGCTGCTCGGCGATCTCATGGCGGTGCTGCGCTTCCTGCGCGACGAGTGGGCCTTCGATCTCCTCATGGATCAGACCGCGATCGATTGGGCGGAGGGCGCGTCGCCCCGCTTCACCGTCGTCTATCACCTGCTTTCGACGACCCGCGCCGGCGTCTACGTGCGCGTCGCGGCCGATTGCGCCGGCACCGACGCCGAGCCAACCGCGCCGAGCGTGGTGAGCCTTTGGCCGGGCGCCAACTGGCACGAGCGCGAGTGCTTCGACATGTTTGGGATCAAGTTCGAGGGCCACCCCGATCTCCGCCGGATTTTGATGTGGGACGGTTATCCTTATCACCCGCTGCGGAAGGAATTTCCGCTCGCCGGCATCGAGACGGAGTTGCCGGTGGCCGACATTCAAGAGGAAACCGGCACGCGCGTGATCGCCGCGCCGATGATGGGCGGACCGTTCGTGGCGTCGTCGGGTGAGGTCAACCTCACCGAGGCCGAGCCGCGGGCGAAGGACGAGAGCTGGGCCGACCGCGCCGTGCAGCCGGGCCAGACCGAACTGCGCCAGAAAAAAGACTGAGCATGGCCAACGAAATTTCATTTCCCGACAGCGCCGCGAAGGCCGCGGCCGCAGCGCAGGCGGCGCCCGCGGAATTCCAGACCGAGAAGATGTCGCTCTCGATGGGGCCGTCGCATCCTTCGACGCACGGCGTGCTCCGGCTTCAGATGGAACTCGACGGCGAGATCCTCACCAAGGCCGACCCCGTCGTCGGCTACTTGCACCGCGGCGACGAGAAAATCGCGGAGAACATGACTTACAACCAGTTCGTGCCCTACACGGACCGGTTGGATTATCTCGCCCCGCTTGCGAACAACATGGCCTACGCCATCGCGGTTGAGCGGCTGGCGAAACTGGAAGTGCCCGCACGCTGCCAGGCGATCCGCGTGCTCACGGCGGAGATGGCCCGCATCTCCGCGCATCTGATGGGCCTCGGCGCCTTCGCCCTCGATGTCGGCGCGTGGAGCGTGCTGCTCTACGCCCTCGAGGAGCGCGAAAAACTCTACAAGCTTTTCGAGGAGCTCACCGGCGCGCGTTTTACCACCAGCTACACGCGCGTCGGCGGCGTGACTCGGGATGTGCCCGAAGGCTGGCTCAGCCGCGTGACCGCGTTTTGCGATCAGTTTCTCCCGATCCT
>JBDSGI010000552.1:0-16532 GCA_039919035.1 Opitutaceae bacterium | reverse complement strand
TCGATGGCACGCGCGCCTCGGCCGATCTCCGCCGCGCGGGCGAGGCGGCCCTGCGCAACGGCGAGGTCGGGGTCGTCACCTACGCCGCCGGCGTCGGCAGCCGCTGGACGCAGGGCGCCGGCGTCGTGAAGGGCCTGCACCCGTTTGCAAAATTTGCCGGCCACCATCGCGGCTTCATCGATGTGCATCTCGCCAAATCGCGGCGCACGACGCGGGAATTCGGCGCGCCCGTGCCGCACGTTTTCACCACGAGCTACCTCACGCATGCGCCCACCGAGCGCCACCTGCGTGCACAGCACGGCGCGGCGTGGGACCGCACGGTGTTTCTCTCCCCTGGCCGCTCAATTGGGCTGCGGCTGGTGCCAACGGTGCGCGACTTGCATTTCGCGTGGGAGGAAACCGCGCAGCAGCGACTCGACGAACAGAAGGAAAAAATGCGCGAAAGCGTGCGCGCCGCGCTCACCGGCTGGGCCCGCGCCGCGGGCGAGGGCAACGACTACACCGACAATCTCCCCGGCCAGTGTCTCCATCCCGTCGGCCACTGGTTCGAACTGCCGAACCTCCTCAAAAACGGCACGCTGGCGCGTCTGCTCACCGCCCACCCGCGCCTGCGCACCCTGCTCGTCCACAACATCGACACGCTCGGCGCCACGCTCGATCCCACGCTGCTCGGCTGGTTTCAATCCTCGGGCGCGACGCTCGGCTGGGAAGTGATCCCCCGCCGCATCGAGGATCACGGCGGCGGGCTCGCGCGCGTCGATGGCCGGCTGCGGATGGTCGAGGGCCTCGCGCTGCCCCGCGAGGAAGACGAGTTTAACCTCACCTACTACTCCACCAATTCGTGCTGGGTGGACATTGAGCGCCTGCTCGCTCTCTTCCAACTCACCCGCGCCGAACTCGCTGATCCCGTGCGCACCGCAGCCGCCGTCCGCGCGATGGCTGCCCGCGTGCCGACCTACGTCACACTCAAGGACGTGAAGAAGCGCTGGGGCCACGGGCAGGAAGACGTCTATCCCGTGGCACAATTCGAGAAGTTATGGGGCGACATGACCGCGCTGCCCGAATGCGGCAATGTCTTCGCCGCCGTCCCGCGCGCCCGTGGCCAGCAGCTCAAAGACCAGGCCCAACTCGACGGCTGGGCGCGCGACGGCTCAGCCGCGCACATCGATGGGCTTTGCGTTTGGTGATTCGGTGGGTTGCAGTCGGACCAACCCAACGGGTCGGTCCTAAATTAACTCATGCCTCCTTCCTGCCTCCGCGCTTTCGCGCTCGTCCTTTTTATTGCCGGCGGGGTCTCGACCGCCACGCGGGCGCAGTCCCAGCCGTGGGCAACCTCCGCGGTATCGCTGGAGAGCGGACTGCTCTGGGGAATAGGAACAGGCACGCCGCTAAGCTACCGTCTCATCCCGACGCAGCTCTCATGGCGTTCGCCCGAAATATTCGGTCGCCCGCTCGGCGATGGCCGGGTGGTGTTGCGCCATCGTTTCACGCTGCTTGGCACGTTGGTGCAGCAGGGGCCTGAGCACCGCTATGTGGCGCTCGATGGCTCCCCCTCGATCGAGTGGTGGAACAAGGCGGGCACTTGGAATCTTTACGGCGGTGCCGGCGGCGGTTTCGGCTGGCTCGACTCGCAGGGCGTGAAAGGCGCGCAGGGGCAGGACTTCACGTTCAACTGGTTTGCCCGCGGCGGCATCGAACACACCGCCGGACGCCATTCGTATTGGAGCGCGGGCGTCATGTTTCAGCACATGTCGAACGGCGGTCAGACTAAGCCGAATCCCGGCATCGACGCCCTGGGCTTTACCGCCGGCTGGACCCGGAGGTTTTGAACGAGGGATGATTCCTCCGCTCCTCCTGGTCGTCATCCTCGCCAAGATTGTCGGCGTCGCGCTCTGGTTTTTCACCGCGCAGCGCATGGCGGCCGTGCTGCTCTTCATCGGGCCTGATCCGTTTTTGCTTTATGCAATCTTGGTGCCGTCGGCGCAGGGCCTCGTCCGCGTGTTCACGCGCTTCGCCACCGACCGACGAGAAATCTGGCTGACGATTGACGACGGCCCCGACCCCGACGACACACCCAAAATCCTCGATCTGCTCGATCGGCACGGCGCCCAGGCGACGTTCTTCGTCATCGGCGAGCGCGCTGCCCGCTGGCCCGAACTGGTCCTTGAAATCGTCCGCCGCGGCCACGAGATCGGGCACCACACGCACACGCATCCGGTCGCATCCTTTTGGTGCGCGTCGCCCCGGCGGCTCGCTCGGGAACTCGACCGTGCGCTCACGATCCTGAGGGAACTTGGCGTGCGACCGAGGTGGTTTCGTGCTCCCGTCGGAATCAAGCACCCGCTTCTCGCCCGCGCCCTCGGCTCGCGCGATCTGCGGTGCGTCGGCTGGACCATTCGCAGCGGGGATTGCCACAGTCGCTCCCCGGATGCGATGGCCGCGAGCGTCGCGGGCCGGCTCCACCCCGGCGCGGTCGTGCTCCTACACGAAGGCCCCAGCGTGCCCGCGCGGGCGCGCGTCACGGGTCTGGCGTTGTTGCTCGCCGCCGCGACTGAGAGAGGTTTTTCCTGCGTGCTCCCCCCCGCGGATCAGCTGCGGTAGCGTTGCGCGGCGGGCGGGTGCCGCCTTGCAGATTGACCGGCCGGTGAAGCCGCGCTCTGCTTTCGTTCGCACCACGCGGCATTTCCCGGCGAAACATCACCCCACCCCCATGCATCCCGCGCTTCGCCCCACCCGCCCGTGGCTGTTCTTTGTGCCCTTGATTTCCTCCGTCTGCCGCCGACAATTTCGGTCCCCATGCCGGCACCACCTCCGATCCCGAAGGTCTAAAGGTCAACGATGTGCAACCAGCTGTCCCTCCCCGTCTCTCCCTCCACGGTTGGGCCTCCAAGGACAATCCTTTGATCGCACGATCCCCTTCCTAGAGAGGGATGATGAGCGCTCACCCATGACGCCGACCAAGACCCGAGGCAGTGAAAAGCACCGCCAACTCCGGCAAGCCAGACCGGGCCGAACCGCCGTATCAAAGCCGTGAAGCCGGCCATCGCGAACCAATTTTATCTGAACACCTCCGACAAATAAATCGTCGCACCCGCATGCCCGTCTCGTCCCCACCTCTTGTCCTTCGCGCACTCCCACCCTTGCGGGTGGGCTTTTCCGGCCAGCCCGCGGGCACCGCGGCCGAGCCGCCGACTCTACGGCTCGATCTGCCCTGGCTCGCGGGGTCGCGGACGGAACGAATTTTTCCAGCCGCTACCACGGCCGGCTCGCGCGACGGCGTGCAACTTTTTCACTCTGGCGGGCTGCTCCTAGGCCATGCCCGCGAGCCCTTCGATACCGGCGACTTGGCCACTCACGCGCAGGCGCTCTATCGCCGCATACTTGCCGCCTCGCGAGGGCTCCACCTCTGCCGGATCTGGAACTACGTGCCCCGCATCAATGCGTTCACCGCCGGCCTCGAGAACTACCGGGCCTTCTGTCTGGGCCGATCACTGGCGTTCGAGACGGAGTTCGGCGGCGCGTTCATCCCGCTCCTGCCCGCCGCCTCAGCCGTGGGCAGCGGCGGCTCGCAGCTTGAGGTGATTTTTGCCGCCAGCAAAACCGCGCCGCGTCATTTCGAAAACCCCGAGCAGGTGCCCGCCTACAACTATCCGCTGGAGCACGGCCCGCGCCCGCCGAGTTTTGCCCGCGCGACGGTCGTGCGCGACGGCTCGCGCAACTGGACCTTCATCTCGGGCACCGCTGCCATCAAGGGCCACCAAACGGCCGCGCCCGGATCCCTCGGCGGCCAGATCGACTGCACACTGGACAACCTCAGGCTCATTTCCCACGCCGCCGGACTCGGCGCGGACCTCGGTGCCGGCCGGCTGAGCCAGCGGCACTTCAAAATCTACCTCCGCCATCCTGCCGATCTGACCGCCGTGCAGACCCGTCTCGATCATGACCTGCTGCGCGCGGGGGACATCGTCACCTACCTGCAAGCCGACATCTGCCGCGCCGCGCTCGCCGTGGAAATCGAGGCGACGCTTTTGGCGGATTAAGTAGCGGGTTTGAACAACAAGGCCGGAAGATCGGCCAGGCCGTCCCCATCTATCTGCACTGCCTGTTTAAATCCGATCTCTCGGATCTTCGTCCAACAGCGCCCGCAGTCGCGCCAGATCCGGCTTGCCCCGCGCCGTCAGCGGAAATGCCGCCACCGTCACAATCCGCTTCGGGATCTTCCACGCCGCCAATCGCTCGCGCAGCGCGGCACGCAATTCCGCGCCAGACGCGTCACTCGCCACCATGGCCGCCAGTGACTCCGCGCGGCCCGCGTGCGGCGCGACAAACGCCTCGCGCACACCGGGCAGGGCGCGCAACGCCACCTCCACTTCCGCGAGATCGAGGCGCCGGCCGGCGATTTTAATCGTGCGCCCAGCGCGGCCCATCAGCAGGACCTCGCCGCATGCCGAAAACGCCACTTGATCCTTGGGCTGGTGCGAGCCCGGTCGGCGGTTGCCAATCGTGAAGACGGCCGCGCTGGTGATCGTGATCGCGCCGCCGCGCTCCCGCGCCAGCCTCACGCCGGGCAACGGCATGCCCACGCTCCGGCCAGTGAACGCCGCGTCGCCGGTCCGATCGTAGGTGATGCCGCCCGTCTCGCTGGAACCGTAGAAGCTGTGGATCTTTTTCCCGAAGCGGGTATGGAAAGCCAGGGCCACGTCCTCCGCTAACGGGGCGCCGGCGGAAATCACCGTGCGGAGCGAGGCGAGCGCCTCAGCCTTCACCTCCGCCCCCGCGAGCGCGCGCAGCAGCGCGGGCACCGCGGGAAAAACGGTGGGGCGCCAACGTGCTATCTCGTCCGCGATCACGTGCGGCAGCGCCGCGGAACCACAGGCCATCGCCGTGCCTTGCGCGAGCAGCGGCACGACCAGATTGCCCAAGCCGTAGGAGTGCCCGAGCGGAATCAGGGCAAAGTTCAAATCCTCGGCGCGAATACCCATGCCGCCGCAGACCTGCCATCCGTCGGCGAGCATCTGCGCATCCGTAAACGACAGCGCACGCGGCACACCGGTCGAGCCGGAGGTCAGTTTCACGATCCGCCGTCCATCCCGCGCCCGGCGGCTCGACGACCCTTCGCTCGCGTGCCAGCGGCCGGCGTTCCACCAGCCCGCCGCCCGCAAGCGCTCGGCCGTCGCCTGCTGCACCGTCAACGGCTCGCCCGGATCGAGGGGGACAATGACTGCGCCGCTTTTCAGAAGGCCAAGGAAAACGCGCCACCACTCCGGGCCGTTCGGCTCCACCAAGATTACCGTGCGACCACGCAGATCGCTGCCGTGCGCCGACTGCCACGCTTGGCCGGCGGCGTCGAGTTGCGCCCGCGTGAAACGTTTCCCTGAGCCGGCGTCGATCAACGCGATGGCGTCGGGCGCGCCGCGCAGCGTTTTTTCCCATGCCCCGAGTAACGTCGCGCTCATAATTTTCGCCCGCGTGCGAGCGGCTCCAGCTCCACGATCGCCAGCGCGACCACGACAATCAACGCGACCGTCATCCCCAGCGCATGAATCACCGGAATCCGGCTGAACCCCAGCACGCCAAACGAAGCCGCCGTCGAGAGCGCCGAAAGCCGCACCGGCACGGGGGGGCCGCTGCCGAGCGCGGCGTTCTCCGAGGAGAATATCGCGTAGTTGTGCGAGAGGCAGACGCCAAGAAACGCGCCCAGCAGGTGAAACAGATTCAGGGTCTGACCCGTGAGCCCAAACACGCCGAACACGAAGAAACAAGAGCCTGCCGGAATCACCGCAATTCGCAGTCCACGCCGCCACGGATAGATCACAAACACACTCCCGATCACCAGCCCGAGCCCGAGCAAACTCAGCCGGAGCGCCGACCAACGGTAGCGCGTAAAGAGTTCGTTGAGCGACTGCAATTGATCGAGGCCGATGGTGTGCGACGCCATGGGCGGCGCCGCTGCGGCCGGTCGTTCGACTACGGTGAGAAACCAAAATGGCGCCGCGCGCGGGTTGCTCAGGAGTGCAAGCGGTCCGGTGAACGCCTGCTCCAGGTCGGCAGCAAGTTTCGCGTAGGTCGCATCGCTCGCCCGTTCCCGCGCGCCATCCCACGCGGCAAAAAAAGGATCGAACGCCTCGGGCGTGAAGCCCCGGCGCGCGAGCGCCGCGCGCAGCTCGCCCGCAAAGGTCCCGAGCGCGGCCAGCCGCGCCGGCTGCGCCCGCCAGTCCGCCTCGGTCGGCAGCAACAGACCCGTGCTCGCGGCGGCGACGCCGGGCGCGCTCCGGTGCACCTCGCCGATGAACGCCTCGAGGTGGGCCCGCGCCTCCGCGAGCGTCGCCCCGTAGGTCAGGTAAATCGAGCGCTGCGCCGAGTCGCCAAACCATCCGCGCACTTTCTGGTCGTTGGCGTGCAGCTCCGGCGAAGGCAGGTCCAGTTCCCGCACGTCGTCGCGCCACCGCAGGAACAACGGACCCAAAAGAGCGACGAAAACCCCCAGCCCCGCCAAACCCCGCACCATCCCGCGCCCGGCCGATCCGCCCCCGGTCAGTCCGCCGGGCGAGCGGCCTTCGAGGAGCGGGCGCTGTAGTTGCGCAAAGTAAAGAATCGCCGCGCCCAGCGCGCAGAGCAGCCCCGCCGAGACGAAAACTCCGATCTGCCGGATCAGCGGCAGGTCGGAAAACAGCAGCAGGGAAAACCCCATTACCGTGGTAAGGCAGCTCGCGAGCAGCGGCTTCAGCAGCCGGCGGAGCTTTTTCGGGTAGGGCTCGTCGGGCCGCAGCGACGGCTGCATGTAGAGATAAAACCCGTAATCGATCGCGACTCCGCTCAGCAGCGACCCAATCACGATCACCAAAATGTGGACGCGGTCGAAGAGGAGCGTCGAGACCGTCCACGCGCCGGCAAGCGACAGCAGGATAATCGGCACGAGGTGCAGGAGCTTGTAGATGCGGCGGACGAGGAGACAGCTGACGCCGAGCACCGCTACGATTGAGCAGATGTTGAGCAGGCCTACTTCCGCCTCGATCCGCGAACGGCTCGCGGCGGCGAATCGATTCACTCCGGTCCAATGCAGTTCGACGCCCGGCTGTTCCGCCCGGACCCGCGCCAGCGTCTGCTCGATTGCGGCGAAGACCGGAGCCTGGCCCTCCTCGGCGAACGGCGAAGCTTTGAGCAGCGCCCACACCAGCGCGCGTCCGCCGGAGCCACCCGCCGGGGCGGCCACCAAGCGCACTCGCTCCACCAGTGACGGCACGAGTAGGAGCGGATCGCGCGGGAGCAACTCCTGCAACGCGGCGGCCTCAGGCCGGCTCAGAAACGTCTCCAGCTCGGCGGCCACCCGCGCGGCGAGCCACGCGGGAAACTTTGCCCGCGACTCGCCCGTGTCCGCAAACTCCCGCTCGCGCGCACTGAGCCACGTGGGCAGCAGCCACTCGAACCGGTGTTCGAAAATTTGACGCCCCAGTTCGTTTTCCTGGGCCGGATCGCCGAGCGCGAGCACCTGCCCGAATGCGTCCGAATTTTTCAGGCCGGCGGCAAAGGCCTGGGCCGCCGCGAGCGGTGGCGATTCCGGCTCCCGCCCATCGCTGAGCGCAAAAAGCATCACCCGCGCCTGGGCGCCCGAGGCGAAGCCGCGGACGATGCCCAGTTCCGGCGTCTGCTCCGCCGCCGGAATAAGATCGAGGACGTTGGTGGAAATCTTCCGCGCATGATCGAGGCGGAGCAGCCAGATGACGCAACCGGCCGCGAAGGTGATCAGGGCGAGACGGGCGAAGCGACTGAGGCGGAGAGCAGCGTTATCCACGGCCGCCCATCATCGGAAGAAACGCCGCAGCGTGTCACCGGTGAAAAGCACGTCCTCCAGCGGGTCGCGAATGGCGATCTCGATGCGCTGCGTCGGCGACTTGAAGATTTCAATGGCGCGGAGCGTGCCGTTTTCGCCGCTTACCGTCAGCGTGCCAAGCAGGTTGGCGAACGCCGGATCGCGCGAGACAAACGTCAGGGTCCATGCCGCGCCGTCGCGCCGGCCATGCACCACAAAGTCCTTTTGCAACCCCGCCAAATCGAAGCGCAACACGCGCCCGAGCGCCGAGGTCGCGGCCTGCGCGCGGGAGTCGTTCGGCGGCTCGCGATCGCGGCCCAATTCGTCGCGCATCAGCAGCCCCTTCGCATCGACAATCAGCACGCGCGGCTCGGGCGTGAGGTAACGCAGGCTGAGCCCGAGCTCCGGCACGACGCGAATCTCGCCGGAGAGCACGACCGGCTCCTTGCGAAACGGAAAAAAGCGCCGTTCCTCAAATTTCGACTGGCGCGTCTTGCTCGGGGCGAGCTGCACAATGAGATCGCGCCACGCGGGATCGTTGGCCGGGTCGGTGAGGAGCGTCTCGGGCGTGAGCGCGAGCGGCTCCGCGGCAGCGGCCAGCGGAAGCAGGGAGATAAACAAAAAACGGAAATGCATGGAAGTTCAGCGCCGGGCGCGCACCCGCCGCACTTGGACCCAGCGCCAAAGGAGAAGTTGCACGAGGAGGCGGGCGTGAAGCCAGATAAGCTTCAGGTTGTCGCGGAGATAGTTGAAGTGGGAGACGCCGCCCTCGTGCGGCGCGAAATAGCGGCAGGGCGCCGGCAGGTTGACCGCCGGCACTCCGGCCCAGAACATCCGCACCACGACTTCAGGATCGAAATCAAAACCGCGCGCGCGGCGCGTGGACTGCAGCGCCCGCTGCAATGCCGCCCCCGGATAAACGCGAAAGCCAAAGAGCGGATCGTCGATGCCGGCGCCGAGGATTTCGATCCGCGTCATGCCGACGCACAACTTTCGCCCGTGCAGCCGCTCCCACGGCACCTCCGGGCCGAACACGGGCCGGCCGAGGATCATCGCCGCCGGTTGCGCCAGCGAAGCCGCCATGAACGGCCCGATGTGATCGACCGGGTGCTGGCCGTCGGCGTCGAGCGTGAGCAAATGGGTAAAGCCGTCGGCGAGCGCAGCCTGCACGCCGGTCGTGACCGCCGCGCCTTTGCCGCCGTTGCGCGGCCGCACGATCACGCGCACGCGCGGATCACGCGCGGCGAGCTGTTGGGCGGCGCCGATGCTCTCGTCCGTGCTGCCGTCGTCCACGACCCAAACGGGCGCCCAGTGCGCGAGCGCCTCAGTCACGGTCGCCATCAGGCGAGGGCCGGGATTGTAGCTCGGGATGAGCACGAGATGGGTGGCGGAAGGTGTCATGAGGGGGCGAGCGCGGAAGAGAATTCCAAGCCCACCCGCGCCGTCAATTCTGCGGCCGTCTCCCGCTCCCGCAGAGTGATTTCGCGCACGAGCGTGATGTCGACGTGCGAGGGAAATTCCGGGGCCCGCCACCACGGCCAGCCCTTGGGTGCCAAATCGCGCGGGGCGCGCACCACGATGACGCGCACCGGCACGCGAGCCCGCGCCGCGATCAGGGCGAAGCCGGGCTTCAGCGGGTTGAGCGTGGCGCCGGCCAAGGTCCGGGTGCCTTCGGGAAAAATCAGCAGCGAACGGCCGGCAGAAACCCGCGCAGCGACATCGCGGATCAGATCGACGCCGCTGGTGCCCGCGGCGTAACCGGCCACGAGTGCCGCCGCTCCGAGCACGGGGTTGCGCATGAACGCGGGCTTGAAGATGCAGATCGCGTCCGGCAGGCGGGCGAGGATGAAGGGCGCATCGAGCATGCCCGGGTGATTGGCGACGTAAACCGCGGGACCGGCCACCGCCTCCGGCGTAAACCCGTGGAAGCGGATGTAAACGAGCCGGGCCACGCGCAACCACGCACAACCCGAGGAGAAGAGCCACCGAATCGTCGTGCGCAGAGCCGCGCCGTGCCGATCGCGATCGCGCGCGAGCAGCAGCACCGCACACCCGAGATTCAGCGAAACGCCGATGAAGACAACCACCGTCCAGGTGAGCAGGTGGGCCGCGTAGTGATAGACCCGCAACAACCGGCGCGCGAGCGTCATGGCGCGGGCGGGTTGAGCGGCGTGAAGTTGAACCAGAGCACGGGATCGGCGCGTAGAAATTTTTCAAGCTCGCCGAGAAAATCCTGAAAGTGCGTGCGCGCACGCGCGAGGTTGGCCGCCCGCCCCGCGCCATCAGGCCGGAAGAGCGGCGAGCTGTGCACGGTCGAGCAGCCCGGGCCCGCGGGCAGAGCCACACTCATCACGACCGGGCGCTGAAAGATCAGCGCGAGATGATAAATCGTGAAGGGGAAGAGTCGGCGCGCGCCAAGAAACTCAAAGCCCTCGTTTCGTGAGCTGAATCCGAGCCGGTCGCATTGCAGGGCCACTGAGCCGCCCGACGCGACCGCTTCCTTAAGGGCAAAGAGCAGGTTCTCCGGGTCGTTGACCCAGATGAAGGTCACCCAAGCGGCGAAACGCGCGCCGAGCACCGTCGTGTCCGCCGAGTTGCCCAGACGTTGCCGCACCATGAACACCCGGCGCTTTTCCTGCGGGCCGATCAAAAAGCCCGTGAGATCGGAACGGCCCACGTGAAACGTGCCGAGCAAGGCCGCCTCGCCCGTCTCCAGCAGCGTGCGAAATCCGCTCGCGCCCGGGGCGAGTTCGCCGCGGTGGGCGACACCGCGCGCCACGCGCAGCCGCAGAATCATGAATTCCTCAAACGCTTGGAAGTGCCGCAGCACCTCGAGCCACGACGGCGGCCGGCCGGTGACCGCGGTGAGATAAGCCCGGGAGTGCGCCCGCCGCGCGGACATGAGGACGACCGCCACGACCGTGCCCAGCCACCGCAGCGGCCGAAACAGCCACTCCGGGAGCACGAGGTCGCACCGGCGGAGAAAACTGTAGCCCCAGCTCGGGCCGGGATTGCGCGCGGCGGGGGCGGGGGCGCGTTCGCGCGAGGTCGCCAGGCTCATGTTTGTTGCCACGTGAGGCTGAGGTGGAGACCGGGGGCCGCCACCAGATCGAGCGGGCGGCGGGCACGCAAAGCGTCGAAAAATTCCGGGAGCATGAACTCCGGCTCGGGGTGCCGGTCGGCCGTCAGGGCGAGCGCGACCCGCGCGATCGAGCCGGCGCTCTCGCGCGTCAGCGCCAGCCCAAAGACGAACGTCCGGTCGCTGGCCGCGCGCTGCGCGAGCAGCCACGAGCCGCGCTCCTCCCCCCCGCACAGGAGCACGCGCGGCGCAGGCGAGAGGAGCGCCATCTGCACGGCGTGACCGACGAGCTGCCCCCTCCCCGTCAGCGGAAAAAATTCGCCCACCGCGTGCTGCCGCGCGATTAGCGCCTGCTGCACCGCACTCGGATGGATCGAGGTCTGAAACAGCGTGGGGCTGGCCGAGGGAAAACTGTCGAGGAAGCCTTCAAGCGCGCATGTTTCGGCGTAGCCGGAGGCATAGACGATCGCGTCGTCGGGGCGCGGGCGGAGTTCGTCGAGCGCGGCGCCCACGAGCAGGCCGAGCTGCGTCATCCGACGGGTCGCACCGCGCGGGAAGCGCTCCTTCAGCCGCTCGCGCGTGGCCGCCAGCGTTTCGTCGCCGACATCGGCGAGGCTGAGAGCATGGAGAAAAAGCTCAGGCATGATGGAGGCGGGGTGCCTTCACCCCGCATTTGGCTTGCGATTGATCAAGCCCGCAGGGTGAGGGCACCCCGCCCACAGCTAATCGCGGAAACCGATAGTTCATTCTATCCATGGCTAAGGAGAAATGCGGCGTGGGCGCCGCCGAACGCGTTGCTGGTGCAGACGACGCCATCCGTGCCGCGCGTGTCGAGCGGGGCGAGCGCGACGGAATCATGAAAGCTCGGCGCCGCGCCGCCAATCGTGCCGGGCGCGCAGCCCGCGCGAATCGATTCGCAAGCGAGCGCGAGCTCCACGAGGCCGCAACTCCCGAGCGTGTGGCCGAGGCTGCCTTTCCACCCGACCAGCGGGGCACCTGGAAACGCCGCGGCCAGCGCCTCGCTTTCGAGCCGGCCTGCTTCGAGCGTGCCAGTGCCGTGGCCCTTGAGCCACAGGCGGCGGCCCGCGCCGGCGGCCATCACGGGAGCGAGACAAGCGGCGAACCCCGCGCCATCCGCGCGATTCGCGGTGAAGTGGTGCATTTCGTTGTGCAGGCTCTGCGCCGCGATCGCGAAATCGCCGGGTCGGCGCGCGAGAACCGCAAACGCCGCCCCGTCGCCGAGCCCGATCGAACCGGTGGCACGCGCGGCATACGGCGCGGGGAAGCCGGCGTTGAGAATCTTCAGGGAGTGAAATCCCCCCGCGACAAACGGGCTGATGAAATCGAAGGAAAACACCAGCGCCCGTTCCGCAAACCCTGCTTCCAGCGCGCGGGTCGCGAACAGCAGCCCGAGGTGCGCCGAGACGCAGGCGTGCGAGAGCGTCGAGACGTTGGCGCCCCACCCCAGCGCCGCCGCCAGCCATTCCACGCAACGGTGCGGCGTCCCATAGGCGAGATGCGCCGGGTCGCCGTGGCGGCGATATGCGTAGAGACTGCCCACGCCGAAATTACTGCTCGTGACAAACACCGGCCGGCGCGCCGTGCCCCAGCCGTCCCCCGTAATTTCCGCTGCGAGATCGCGCACGGCGGGCAGCCAATTGGGCGGCGCCGTTTCGTCGAAGCCGCGTCCCGCCACCAACGCGAGCGGCACGGCTTCTCCGCCGTCGGCGCCGAGCACGGGCTGCGCGCGCAAGGCGACCTCGCCGCGTAACAACGCCGTGTGCGTCGCCCGGGCATCGCCGAGGGCGGTGATGCAACCGGTGCTTTCCAGATGGACGGCAGGAGGGGTTAACATGCGGCGGCGGTGAGCGGAGCCGCAAATCCTCAGCAGGGCAATCGCGCCGGATCGGCGCGCGCCCGGATGTATTCGGCCAGATGCGCGATGCTCGCCAGCGCCACGCGCGATTCCTCGCTGCTGCCGATCTTGATGCCGAACTCCTTTTCGAGCGTAACGACCAGCTCGAGCGCGTCGATCGAGTCGAGGTTGAGGCCCGAGCCGATTAGCGGTTCATCGTCCGCCATCTGTTCGGGGGTGACGTCCTCAAGCTTGAGCGTGGAGACGATGAGGGTTTTGAGCCGGGGGATGAGCGGATCGGTCATATAGGTCGGGAGAAAATTAGGGGATAGCATTCCCACGGCAAACGCGATGATCGGGAATAATCAGTTTTCCGCCCGGCGTAGCACATGGCAGACATTGCTGCCGCCGAAGCCGCTGCTGTTATTGAGCACCAGACGTGGCGCGCCGTCGAGGGTGGCCCGCGGCAGGTGGAGGCCGGCGCAGGCTTCGTCGGGCTGGATGAGGTTCCCGTTGCCTGGGATGAAGCCGTCGCGCAGGGCCAGCGCGCAAAACGCCGCCTCCATTACGCCGGCCATCGAGAGCGGGTGGCCGGTCAGACCCTTGGTGCTGCTCACGCGCGGCCGTGCGCCCGCGGCGGTGAACACCGTGCGCAACGCCAGCGCCTCCGAGCGGTCGCCGGCGGGCGTTGAGGTGGCGTGGGCGTTCACATAGTCGATAGCAGCGGGTGCCACGCCGGCGTCGGCGAGCGCGCGCTGGATCGCGGCGGCGAGGCCCGCGCCCTCGGGATGCGAGACCGCGACATTGTAGCCGTCCGCTGCCTGGCCCCACCCCGCGAGCTCCGCGTAGATCGGTGCGCCGCGGCGGCGAGCGGTTTCCGCTTCTTCCAAAATGAGACACACCGCGCCGCCCGCGCCCACGAAGCCATCGCGCGCCTGATCGAAGGGCCGCGAGGCGGTGGCGGGGTCGGGATTGGTCGAAAGCGCGCGCATCGCGGCGAAGGGCAGAATCGTCTCCGCGTTCATCTCCTCGGCGCCGACGATCAGCATCCGCGTCTGCCGCCCGAGTCGGATGTCGTCCAGTGCGCAGCCGAGCGCGTGACTCGACGAGGCGCAGGCGGCGGCGAACCCACCCACCGCGCCGCGGATGCCGTAGTGCGCGGCGAGGTTGAAATTGAGCGTGCCCGCGATCGACATCACGACGCCGAGCGGATTGCCGCGCTCGAAGCGCGCCGCGTGCATCTGGGTGAGATTATGGTGCAGGAGAAAAGCCGAACCGGCCGAGGCACAATAGAGCCCGGTCTCGCCATCTGTCAGATCCTCGCGCGTCAGGCCCGCGTCCGCGATCGCCTGGTCGGCGGCGCACACGGCATACACGCCATGAGGCGCGAGACCGCGCAGGGTTTCGCGGGGAATCTCGTAGCGGGATGGCATCCGCCAGTCGCGCCACGAGGCCGAATCCACGGTAAATTCTTTGACGGTGCCGGCGACCTTCACGGGAAGCGCGGCGTTGCCCACAAACTCAACGCGCTCGATGCCCCCCCGCAGCGCCCGCAGGCTCGCGGTCACGGCCGCGCGGTCGTTGCCAATGCTCGTGATGAAGCCCAGGCCGGTGACGACGGCGGAACGGCTCATGCCCGCACCGTGGAGGCTGGCGCCGCGGCCGACGCGGCGAGCTTCGTCCGCACAAAGGCGCGCAAATCCCCGATGGTGCGCACGCGCAGAATCTCGGCGTTGGTCACCCGGACCTGCAGCAAATCCTCAAGGAAAAACACCACCTCGCTGATCGCCACCGAATCGAACCCGAGATCGGCTACAAGCTCATGGGTATCAGCGAGCGCGCGGCCCTTTTGCGGCACATGATCGGCCACGATGGCGAGGACCAGGGTGTCGGCGGCCGCAGGATCGCCCGTGTCTCGCAGTCGCACGTAGGCGGCGTGGACCCCGGCAGGGAAATGGCGGATGAGCGCTTCGGCCGCAGTGGGCGAAGGCGCGGGAGTGGCGGCAGTTGCGGGCGGGGGGGACATCGCGGGCGACATGCTCAGGTTTGAGTGGGAATGGGCGCCGCGTCGAGCGGCGCGATGACCGCGACCGATCTTTTTTGGGTGAACCAAGTCCGCCAGCCCTCGCGCAGCTCCAGCCCGACCCAGGTCAGCAGAACCCCAGCGACGCGCCACGGGAGCCGGCGATTGAACTCGTAACTGATGAAGCCAAAGAAGCGCCGGTCGTTGCGGCGCCCGTAAACGCCACGGCGGTGGCGCGATTCCGCGATGGCGACGAGGCGGCGGTTGTAGAACCGCATCAGGCGATACGGCCCGCGGGCGGTCACATGCGTGAATGGCGGATGCTCAAGCATATGTTTGCCGTGCCGAAAGGGCTGCGCCACGACGCCGATATAGTAGAGACCGAGGTCGAGGCGAAAAGCCAGGGTCATCAGCTCCCAATCCCCCATGTAGAAATACTTGTCGAGGTAGATGGCGCGAAACCAGCGTTCGTAACTCTGGGCAAAGTCGGCGTTGTGCCGGGTGACGCGCGCCGCGATGGGCTTGCCGCGAAAACTCTCATGAATGAGGTTCGCCGCCGCACTCGTCGTGAACGCCACCCAGTCCATCCCCGGCGAGTAAAACGGATCCATGAACGCGGCGGCGTCGCCGACGAGCACCGCGCCATCGGTCGCGTAGGTCGTGCTGGAATAAGCCAGATCGCGGCGGAAATGCACATCGCCCTCCTGCCATTTTGCTTCGGCGAGCAATTCGCGCCCGACCGGATGGTCCATCAGCATCTCCCGCAAACGCCCGCCGAGACTGGATCCAGCTGGCAGCTCCACGAGGCGTTGATCATAGACGACGCCGATGCTCACATCTCCGCCCTTGAGCGGTATAATCCACGCCCACCAACCGCGGCCGGTGAGATGATTCGTCGCCGTCGAGCGCAGGCCAATCGCGCGGCCTGCCCACGCGGGATATTGGGCCGCGAGTTCGCGGCCATCGAGCGAGCGCACGCCGGTCCAGCGACTCCAGCAGCTCGCGATGGGATGCGCGCGGTTCGGCACGAGCCAGCCTTCCTGCCGGGCAAGCGTCGCGGCCACACCCGAGGCATCGACCACCCACCGCGCCGTCGTCGTCTGCGCCACGCCGTCCGCGCGTTCCCATTCGACGGTCTGGGCCCCACCGGCGGCCAGCCGCACCGCCCGGATGCGCACCGGCCGGCTAACCTCGGCGCCCTCGTCCGCGGCGGTGGCAAGCACGTGCTCGTCGAGCACCGCGCGATCAACCTGGTAGCCGGGCAGGCGGACGTTGTAGCGCGGGCCGGTTTCGCTGCACTGGTCCAGCGCCTGCGCGCGATCGTTGGCGAACCAGAAGCGCATCCCCTGCTTGGGCAGATGCTTTTCCAAGAGGTGATCCGTGAGGCCGAGCACGCGCCCCAGAAAATACGCGCTGATTTCCACGGTGGACTCGCCCACCCGACGCTTGAATTTTTCCGACCGTTCCAAAATCAGCACGCGCAGCGCGGGATTCTTGCGCCGCAGGAGGCAGGCGGTAGCCGCGCCCGCGAGGGCGCCGCCCATCACGATTACATCCCAGTCGGTGCGCGGAATCGAATCCATCAGTTCAAGAGGAAAGTTCACCCCCCTCGGCGGCAACCGCAAACCTCGGCACCCGTTCATTGCGCGATCAGCTTTGTGGCAGGGGGCTTCACGATCTTCGGACGCCGCCGGAGCTGGCACACGACGAGGAAGAAAGGGAAGCGCCACCCGAGCGGCCACTTGAGCTGCATCTCCCCCGTGAC
>JBDSGI010000551.1:0-4802 GCA_039919035.1 Opitutaceae bacterium | reverse complement strand
TTGTCTGGGCGCTCACCCGTCATTCCCGCCGCACCGCGCACGAACAGGCGGAGGAACTGGTGGAGGTTGCGCGGCGTGAGGCGGCGGTCGCGGCCGAGGAAGTGAAGCAGAAGGCCGAGGCGGAAATCCAGGAGAAGCGCGCCGAGCTCAACCGCGATTTCGACCGCCGCGAAATCGAGAGCGACGTGCGCCTCCGCGAAATCCGTGCGCACGAGGAGTCGCTGGCTCTGCTCGATTATCAACTGGAGCAACGGCAGGAACGCCTCAGCCGCGAGAGCGCCGCCATCAAGCAGGCGCGCGACGCGATGCGCGCCCTCTCGAAGGGTGTGCGGAAACGCCTTGAGGGCGTGTCGCAGCTCGACGCCGAAGCGGTCACGAAACAGCTGCGCGAGGAGGTCTTGCTGGAGTGTCAGGACGAATTGCGAGCCCTTCGCCGCGCGACGTTGGAAAAGTCTGAGCAGGAGGTGCAAAACGAGGCGCGCCGGATGCTGATCGCGGCGATGCAGCGCATCTCCAGCAAGCCGAACAACGATCTCACCGCGACCATTGTTCAGCTCCCGACCGAGGAGATGAAGGGTCGCATCATCGGCCGCGAGGGGCGCAATATTAAGTCCTTCGAGTCCGCCACCGGGGTTACGCTGCTGATCGACGAGTCGCCGCAGATGGTGCTCGTGTCGTCCTTCGATCCCGTGCGCCGCGAGATCGCGCGCGTGGCGCTCGATGGGCTGGTGAAGGACGGCCGCATCCACCCCGCGTCCATCGAGGAATTCGTGAAGCGCGCGCAGGATGAAATCGATCTCGTCACGACGCAGGCCGGCGAGGACGCCGTCGCCAAGCTCAATATCAACGGGCTCCACCCCGAGATCATCAAGCTGCTCGGCCGCCTGAAATACCGCTTCTCTTACAATCAAAACGTGCTCGACCACTCCGTTGAGACCGCGCTGCTCGCCTCATTGATCGCGAGCGAAGTCGGCCTCGATCCGAACGTGGCGAAGCGCGCTGGTCTGCTCCACGACATCGGTAAGGGCGTGCCCGCCGAACTCGAGGGCAGCCACGCCGTGATCGGCGCGGAGTTTATCAAGCGCTACGGCGAGACCCCGATCGTGGTCAACGCCGTGGCCGCGCACCACGAAGAAGTGAAGCCGGAAACCGTTTACGCGGGCCTCGTGATTCTGGCGGACACCGTCTCGGCGGTCCGGCCCGGCGCGCGCGCGGAGTCCATGACTGGCTACATGCAGCGGCTCGGCCGGTTGGAGAGCCTCGCGATGTCGATCGAGGGGGTGCAGCAGGCCTTCGCCATCCAGGCCGGCCGCGAGATCCGCGTGGTCGTTTCGCCCAGCGAGGTCACCGACGATCGCGCCCGCGAGATTTCCAAGGAGCTCCGCAAGCGGATCGAGGCCGAACTGCAATACCCGAGCACGATTAAGATCACCGTGATCCGCGAATCGCGGTTCACTGAGACGGCCACTTGAGAGGAGTAAGCGGGAAGAGGTGTAAGAAGAGTAAGGCCGATCCTGTTTATCGCACTTAGCGCTGCCTTTACCTTACACCGCTTACACCTCTTTCTCTTCTTACACCTCTTCCATTCATGGCCGACCAAAAGCTCCTCGAGACCTTCCCGAACCCCGCGCCCCGGCGCGACTACGTGATCGAACACACGCACCACGAGTTCACTTCGTTGTGCCCGATGACAGGGCATCCCGACTTCGCGCACATCACGGTGCGCTACGTGGCGGACAAGACGTGCGTCGAGCTCAAGTCACTCAAGCTCTACTTCCATGCTTTCCGCAACGAGGGCATTTTCTTCGAAGCCGCGACCAACAAGATTTGCGACGACCTCGGCACCGCGCTCAAACCCCGCAGCCTCACGATTATCGCCGACTGGAAAGCCCGCGGCGGCTTCACTTCGCGCGTGACGTGCGAGTGGTCGGCGAAGAAGCGCCGCTGACCGCGCCTAACTCCCCGCTTCATACCCCCGGTGCGGCCGCAATCGGCAGTTGCCCTGCGCCGCAGGTCCGCATCGTGGAGGATGACTTAAACTCTGCCTACGATGACATTCTCCGCCCACCACTCGCTCACTCTCCTTGCCGGCTTCGCCCTTGCCGGCCCGTTGCGCGCCCAGAATGCCGCCGACACCGTCGTCGCCCTCGACGAAATCACGGTCTCGGCCACGCGCATCGCGCAGGCGGTGTCTGACGTGCCCGCGAGCGTTTCCGTGATCCGGCTCAACGATCTTTTTAATCCGGTCGGCTCGCTGCGTGATCTGGCGCGCGCGGAGCCGGGGGTGTCGGTGCCGACGGCCTTCGGGGCGACGGGCAACGCCCCGCGCAATTTTCCCTCGGCGCGCTCGTTCAACATCCGCGGCCTCGATGGCAACCGCGTGCTCATCCAGATCGATGGCGTGCGGCAGCCGGAGCAGTTTACCTTTGGCAACGCGCAGCTCATCGGGCGCGACTATTTCGAGCCGTCGCTCTACCGCACGGCGGAAATCCTGCGCGGCTCGGCCTCGGCCCTCTACGGTTCGGACGCGGTGGGCGGCGTGCTTTCGTTTATCAGCCCGGCGCCGGCCGCGCTCCTCGCCGAGGCGAAGCGCGACCAGCTTGGCGGCGTGTCTTCGTCGTATGCGTCGGCCACGCGCGAGTGGGCGCACACGGGCAGCGGTGCGGTCCGCCGCGGTGCGGTCGCTGCGCTCGCGACGGTCACGCATCGCACCGGTCACGAAGCCGAGCCCAACGGCTCCTATCCCGCCGATCCGTCGGGCTTCACCATCGATGCGGGGCTCTTTCGCGTCGACTACACGCCGGCGACGGGCCGCACGCTTTTCCTGACGGGCGAGACGTTCACGAAAACCACCGAGGCGGCGTTTCCCAGTTTGATCACCGCGACCTTCATCGGCCAGACGGGACGCCAGCGCATCACCCGCGACCGCGCGACGCTCGGCTACGACGTGGTTAACACCACCGGTTATTTCCGCAACGTGCAGGCGCGGCTTTCGTGGCAGGACTCGAAGGTCCGCGAGATCTACTCGACGCGGCAGGGCGTGCCCGTCGGCCCGCCGCCGCCGGCCCCGCAGATCTTCGCGGCGCGGCTGCGACTGCGCGATTCGGATTTCCGCAACCGCGGCTGGTCCGGATCGGTGCAGGTCGAGAGCGCGGCGCAGCTGGGCGGCCGGGCGCACCGCATCCTGTGGGGTTTGGATGGCTCGCGGACCAAGCAGACGCGCAACGAGGATTTCTCGCAGTTCGACGGCGGGACAGGGGCGTTTCTCAACAAGGTATTCGTCGGCGAAAATTTCCCGCTCAAGCGCATTCCCGATGGCGAGGTCGGCCGCTACGCCGTCTTCGCGCAGGATGAGTTTCCCCTCGATGCGGCGCAGCGTTTCATCGGCACTTGGGGCCTCCGGCTCGACCACTATCGGCTCGGCGTGACGAACGACGCGCCTTACCAGAATCTCGCCAAGGGCACCGCGCCCGTCGGCTTCGATCAGTGGGCGGTCGCGCCAAAGCTCGGCCTGCTCTGGCATGTGAGCGCGCAGGAATCATTTTTCGCCCGCTACCACCGCGGCTTCCGCAACCCGACCAACGAGGATCTCAACGGCTCCATCGTGAACCTCACGACGCCGCCGGTCTTTTACCGCACGAAGCCGAATCCCGCGCTCAAGGCCGAGACCAGCGACAGCTTCGATTTCGGCATGCGCGCCCGCCGCCCCGGCGCGACCTATGTGGTGAGCGTTTTCTATAACGCCTACGAGAATTTCATCGAGACCTTCAGCCCGACGCGCGGTCCGCAGTTTCCGAGTTCCCCCGCCGATCCCGTGATCTACCAGTCGAAGAACATTCGCCGCGCGCGCATCCACGGCGCTGAGGCGACGATCGAGCTGCCCCTCGGGCACTACGAAAAATCCCTCGCCGGCACCACGTGGTCGAATTCGCTCGCGTGGTCGCGGGGCGACAACGTGACCGACGGTAAACCGCTCAACTCCGTCGAGCCTCCGAAGTGGGTGAGCTTGCTTTCCTACGCCGCGAAAGATGGCTGGGGTCTGCGTTTCACCGCCACCACGCACGCGCGCCAGCGCCGCGTCGATTCCGGCGCGATCCTTGCGCTGTGGGATGGCCGTCCGCCGACTCCGGCCCAGTTCGTGCCCGGCGGCGTCACCCTCTTCGACCTCGCGGGCTATGTGAACGTGTCGAAAAACGTCCGCCTCAGCGCCGGACTCTACAATCTCACCGACCGCCGCTACTGGTTTTGGCAGGACGTGCGTGAACTCGACCGCGGCCGCGCCGATCTCCAGCGATTCGCGCAGCCGGGACTCAACGCCCGCGTGACGCTGACGCTGAGTTTTTAGTTTTCGTCGCGTCGGCTCGACCCGAAGCCGGGTTCGGAAAGTAGGGCGAGTCTGTGACCCGCCCTCGCACACGTTGAGCAGACAAACTACTTTTGATTCAATGCCGCTACGACCTGCGCATGCAACTCGGGTGTCGCGGCGGCGATAGTTGACTCAGCCGGATAGGCTTGACCGCCTTGCCAGTCGGTGATCACGCCACCGGCGCCGCGGATGATCGGCACGAGCGCGGCGATGTCCCACGGGTTCATGATTGGATCGAGGCAGAGATCGGCCCAGCCGGTGGCGAGGAGCAGGTAGCCGTAGCAGTCGCCCCACGTGCGCACGAGCCGGGCGCGGCGGGCGAGGGCGTCGTAGCGCGCGCCGTCCTGATACTTGGCGGGGTTAAACGGATCGCTGGTGAGCAGCGTGGCGTCCTCGATGCATGTCGTCGGCCGGCAACGCACGCGGTCACCGTTCA
>JBDSGI010000550.1:0-3673 GCA_039919035.1 Opitutaceae bacterium | reverse complement strand
GCCGAGCAGGCGACGGGCGCCACGCAAATCGTCACGGCGGTGGACGGCATGCGCAAAAGCGGCGTCTCGACGTCGCGCGCCGTCGCCGAGCAGGCGACCGCCGCGGAGCAAGTGGCCAAGGAAGCGGGGCGGCTCGGCAAGATGGTCAAGTCACTCACCCAGGCCGCCACCGAGCAGGCGACGGGCGCCACGCAGGTGGCCAGCTCCGCCGACCAATTGAAAGTGCAGTCGGAGCAGACGGCGCGGGCCGTGGTGGAACAGGCCAAGGCCATGAAGGACATCAAGACCGCGACAGAAAACGTCGCGGGGCAAATCAAGCTCATCACGAAGGCGAACTTGGAGCACTCCCGGTCGGCCGACTCGGTGCTGGAGAGCCTGAAAGAAGTGCGCGCGGCGACGACGCGGATTTCTGCCGACGCCACGCAACTCGCGAGGGCGAATTTGGAAACCGGTGCCGCTGCGCCCCTAACTTCGGCCAAAAATCTGGCCGGCAAGGCGAACCCGGCGACCGGCCGGCGGACAATAAAGGCTAAATGAATCTTGCCCGCGCGCCTGCGCCCCTTCCGCCTCCCATTCCCAAAAGTCCGGTGCCCGAATTGTTGCGCGATCTCGTGCACGAGCGCACGGGCATCTACTTCGAGCTGGAGCGGACGGGACTGATGTTCGAAAAACTGGAGGCCCGGGCGATCGCCCACAACTGCCGCTCCTATTTGGATTACTATTATATCCTCCGCTACGACGACACGAAGAGCGCCGAGGAATGGCGGCGGGTCATGGATGCATTCTCCGTGCAGGAGACCTATTTTTGGCGCGAGCTGGATCAGATCCGGGCGCTGGTCGACTGCGTGGTGCCGGCTTGGTTCAGGCAAAACACCGCGCCGTTGCGCATTTGGAGCGCCGCCTGCGCGACGGGGGAGGAGCCCTATAGCATCGTGATGGCACTGCGCGACGCCGGCTGGGGCCATCATCCGATCGAGGTCTGGGCGAGCGACTCCAGCGAAATCGCGCTGACCAAGGCGCGGGCGGGCGTGTATCGCGAGCGCTCCTTTCGCGCGCTGCCGCTCGCGCTGCGCGCAAAATATTTCACCGCGCAGGGCGAGGGGTGGCTGCTCAAATCCGAGATCAGCTCCCAAGTGAAATTTTGCTGGGCGAATCTCGTCGATTTGGAGCGGGCCACCGAGATTCCGCCGGTCCAGGCGATTTTTTGCCGCAATGTGTTCATCTATTTTTCCCCCGGCACGATCAAGCGCGTGCTCGCGTCATTTGCCCGGCGGATGCCCCCGGAGGGGCATTTGTTTGTGGGCGCTTCGGAATCGCTGTTGAAACTCACCAGGCAATTCGAGCTCAAGGAAATCGGCGGCGCCTTCGTCTACGTGCGCGAACCCGGCCTGTAACGAATCCCTCATGCCATCCGTTATCCGGGTTCTCATCGTCGACGATTCAGCTTTTGCGCGGAAAGTCGTCCGCGAAATACTCTCGGCCAGCCCCTTTCTCGAGGTGGTGGGGGTGGCGCGCGATGGCGAGGAGGCGCTGGCGTTGACCGCGTCACTGCAGCCCGACGTGGTGATTTGCGATCTCCAGATGCCGAAGCTCGACGGCGTCGGCTACGTGAAGCAGCAGATGAAGCTAAAACCGCTGCCCATTCTCATCCTCTCCGCGGCCGCGCAGGAGGCCGCGGAAGTGATCGAGGCGTTGGATGCCGGCGCGCTGGATGTCGTGAAAAAACCTTCCGCCCTCGCCACCGATCAACTCCGGGTCGTGCGCGAAGAACTCGTCGAAAAGATTCGCGCGACCGTGAATGCGCCGCTCGTCAACCTGACGCGGCAGCACGTTTCAACCCCGCTGGCGCTCTTCGCCCGGCCCGCGTCGAAATTCGATTTGATCGTGATCGGAATATCCACCGGGGGTCCGCAAGCCTTGCGCCACATGATGCCGCAATTCCCCGCGGATTTCCCGGTGCCCATGGCGATCGTGCTGCACATGCCGGTGGGCTATACCGCGATGTATGCCGAAAAGCTGAACGAAATCTGCGCCCTCGACATCAAGGAGGCGCAGGACGGCGATGCGTTGGTGCCGGGCCGTGTCCTGATCGCCCAAGCGGGCCGGCATCTCAATTTCCGCAAAGCCGCCTCCGGGTCCGTCGTGGCGCAGTTGACCATGCAACCGCTCGAAAAAATCCACCGGCCGTCGGCTGACGTCCTGTTTCGCTCGGCGGCGGAGGCCTGTGGCGAGCGCGTGCTCGCCGTCGTAATGACCGGGATGGGCGACGACGGCAAGGAAGGCGCCGCCTGGGTTAAAGCCAACGGCGGCACGGTGCTGACTGAGGCGGAAAAGAGTTGTGTCATTTACGGAATGCCGCGTTCTGTAGCCGAAGCCGGTCTAAGCGATGGGGTCATACTCTTGGACGACATGGCCCAGGCCATCACCTCACGCCTATGAATGCTAAAATCCTGATTGTGGACGACTCGACGCTCGCGCGGCGAATGCTCCGTAACCTCTTGGAGGGAATGGGGCATACCGTGGAGGAGGCCACCGAGGGCGCCCAGGCTTTGGAGCGATATTGCGTTAACCAACCCGAACTTGTCATCCTAGACTTGGTCATGAGTGGGATGTATGGCCTCGAGGTGCTCGCGAAGCTGCGGGAGATTGATCCCGCCGTCCGGGTGATCGTGTCGACCGCGGATATTCAAAGTTCCACTTACGCTGAGGTGCGCGAAGCCGGGGCCAAGGGGATCCTGAACAAACCGGTCAATAAGGAACAGTTGAGCGCGACCCTGGCGGCTGTTCTGGACGGAGGCCACTCGTGGAAATGACTGCCGAACAGAAAGACGGGCTCACTGAACTGATCAATATCGGTTACGGCCGGGCGGCCGGCGTGCTGTCGGAACTCACGGGCTACCGGATTTCACTGGAGGTTCCGCAGGTCGACATTCACGACATCAAAGTCCTCGGGCCGACGCTGGAGAAAATTCTGACGTCGCCCGTTGCGAGTGTGAATCAGGCTTTTGCCGGACCCGTCGCCGGCAGCGCATTGCTTCTGCTGGACGAACCCTCCGCGTTGGTCATGAGCCGAATGCTAGGCGACGAACGCGTCGGAGCAGAGGAGTTAGACGCTAATGCGAAGGAAATCATCACGGAAGTCGGCAACATCGTCCTGAACGCCTGCCTGGGCGTGTTCGCCAATCTCTTGAAAATTCAGGTCACCTTTTCGGTGCCGCATTTGTCGGTGGAAAACGTGGCGGCGGTGCTGGACGAGGTGACAAAAAAATCCAATGAACTACTCCAGTTTGGCCTGATCATACGCACCCGCTTTCACGTCAAGGTGGCGGATGTGACGGGCTATTTGGTAATCGTTCTGGGGATCGCCTCCCTGGATCGCCTGTTGGTGGAAATTGGGAATTGGGAAAATCGCCACCTCCGATGACTGCCCCGCCGGTGACCGCCTCATCCCATGAGCCCGCTCCCCCCGCCCGCAACATCCGAGAAGCGATGGCGACGTGGATGCAGCAGATCGCGCCCTATGGAATTTTCACCACCGATCAAAATTTGCGAATTACGACGTGGAACGAGTGGCTGGTCGAACGCAGTGGCCTGGCCGCCTCCACCATGCTGGGCCAGACCTTGCAGGAAGTTTATCCTGAGCTAGAGGAGCGGCATCTCGCCCAATATTTTG
>JBDSGI010000549.1:0-5391 GCA_039919035.1 Opitutaceae bacterium | reverse complement strand
GGGCGGTTGTATTTGCGGGTGACGCGGCCCGCCACGATTCCGACGACACCGGGATGCCAGTTCTCCGCGAAGAGCACCACTCCTGCATCGGCGAGGTAGTTCGTCTCAATGCTGCGTTCCGCCTCCTCCGTGATGGCGCGCTCGATGTCTTGGCGTTCGCGGTTGAAGGCATCGAGCTGCTGCGCCGTCTCCACGCAAAACGCCGCATCCTCGCTTAACAGCAATTCGACCGACAACGCCGCGTCCGCCAGCCGGCCGCTCGCATTAATCCGCGGGCCGAGTCGAAAAGAAATATCGGTGGGCGAAATGCCGAACGCGGGTTTCACTCCGGCGATATCCATCAGGGCGCGCAACCCCGGCCGTTGCGCTTCCTGTAAAATCCGCAGGCCGTGCCGCGCCAGAATTCGATTCTCACCCAAAAGCGGCACGAGGTCGGCGACGGTGCCGAGGGCGACGAGGTCGAGGTGGTCCCGCAGCTTGATGCGAAACGCGACAGGATGATTGTCGACGCGGAGTTGCTTCAGCAGGCCATGGCACAACTTGAACACGAGCCCGACGGTGCAGAGATTGCGCCACGCGCTATCGCCGTTCGTCTCATCCGCCTGCACATGCGGGTTGATGAGCAGACACTCCTCCAGTGGCTTTTCCTTCGAGCGATGATGATCGATCACCATGACCTCGATTCCTTGTTCGCGAAGAAATGAGGCTTCCGCATGCGAATTTGTGCCGCAATCAAGCGCGATGAAGAGGTGCGGTTTGCCCGCCTCCAACGCCCGGTCAATTGCGCTGCGCGACAAACCATAGCCGTCCTCGGAGCGGCGCGGCACAATGAAGCGAGGGTTCAGGCCGAAGCGCCGCAGAATCATCACCAACAGTGCGGTGCTGCTCACGCCATCGACATCGTAGTCACCCAACACGACGATGTCTTCCTGTCGCGCGATCGCCTGCCGCAGCCGAGTGGCCGCCGCTTCCAGATTGCGCAGCAGAAAGGGATCCTGAAGCCCGGCGAGCGCGGGCTCCAAAAACGCCGCCGCGTCAGCGCCCGCGCGGAGACCCGTATGCACGAGCATCTCCGCCAGCACTCGGCTGATGCCGGCGCTCTTGCTCAGCGCCTCGACCTCGGCGATCGAGGGCGGCGTATGGGTCCAACGCATGGGAGAGCTTGATCGTAGGGCCTGTGTTTTGCGCAGGCCGGGTCCCGACGGGGGACGACGGCGCGTGCGAGACACGCGCCCTACGGCTGAATTACTCCGACGCCTTGCTGGTGCCCTGCCACTCGTATTTCGGCGCAACATCCGCGTGTGCCTCGACGTGCTTCCGGTCGCCCTTGTGCCACCAGTAAAAGACCTGGGCGGCGACGAAGATGGCCGAGAACGTAGAAGTCACGATGCCGACGAGGAAACAGAATGAAATGTCCTTCAGGACACCGCTGCCAAAAATAAAGAGAGCAAGCGCCGCGAGGAAGGTGGTCGTTGCCGTCATGATGGTGCGGGCGAAAACCTTGCGGATCGCGTTGTTGATGATGTCGCGCAGACTTCCGGTGGGGTTGAGTTTCAGCTCCTCACGAATGCGGTCAAAGACGACCACGGTCTCATTGATTGAGTAGCCGGCGATACAGAGAATCGCGGCCACCATGGGCGCGGAGAACTGGTTGCCGAACAGCACGAAAATACCAATATTCATCAGGATGTCGTGGATGCTCGACGCCATGGCGCCGATGCCGAAGCCGAACTCAAACCGGAACGCGATGTAGATCAAAACGACGATCATCGAGATGCCGACCGCCTTGAGCGCATTCCAAAGAATCTCGTTGCCGATCGAGGCGCCGATGTGGTTCTCGCCGATTTTCTCGAAGCCGGCGGCGGGATACGCCTTTTGCAGCGCGGCCAGCACCATGCCGGCCTTCCCCTCGGGCGTCTCGATGTTGAGGGTTTCCTTGCTGCCCCCGATGGTGCTGACGTAGGTCGAGTTGATTTCACCCACGCCCGCCGCCTTGGCTGTGTCGCGAATCTTGGCCGTGTCGATCTTCTGTTTGAATTCGACACTCACGAGGTCGCCACCGGCGAAATCGATGCCGTAGATTTTCGGTCCCTGGTAGATGACGTAGCCAATGCTCACCACCACGAGCGCCACGGAGGCGATGGCGGCCGGCTTCCCCAGTTTAACGAAGTCGACGCGCAGGTCGCCCAGCAGCCGAAACATTTTCATCTTCTTCACCGCGCCGGAATCGACCAGCATCTCCATAAACATATGGCCGGTGATCAGGACCGAGAAAAGCGTCGAAATCACGCCGATCATCAGCGTAACGCCGAAGCCCCTGATCGGACCGGTGCCGAGCCAAATCATGATGCCGCAGATGATCAGCTGGACCAAGTGGGCGTCGATAATCGTGGTGAGCGCCTTCATGAATCCGCTCTGGCTGGAGGTCGCGAGGCTCTTGCCCTCGGCGAGTTCCTCGCGCATGCGCTCGAAGATTAGGATGTTCGCGTCCACCGCCATGCCGATCGTGAGCACGATACCAGCCAGGCCGGGCAGCGTCATCGTCGCCCCGAGACTGGCCATGATGCCGAGGATGATAATGATGTTCACCGCGAGCGCGCCGATGGCGACGAAGCCGCCAACGGTGTAGAACGTAATCATGAAGCCCGCGACCAGTGCGGTGCCGATCACGGCAGCCTTGAGGCCACTGTCCACCGCGTCCTGAGCGAGCGAGGGCCCAACCTCGTATTGCTCTTTAACCACAAGGGGTAGGTCGAGCGGGTTGTTGAGGACGTTGGCAAGATTGATGGCCTCACGGTCGGTCATGTTGCCACCGGAGATCTGGGCGTTGCCGCCACTGATTTCCTCGCGCACGGTCGGCGCGGAATAGAGTTTGCCGTCAAGCACGATGGCGAGCCGGCCGAGCCGGCCGTTCGCCCGACCGCTTTCGGCGAGACCACGGGTGACATCAGCGAAGCGCTTGCTGCCTTCCTTGGTAAACTTCAGCGCGACCTCCGCCTTGCCGTAGGTGTCGTGCTGGGCGAACGAGGTCTCGACGCCGGTGCCGTCCATCTCGGGGCGCTCCTTAACGAATACTTCCTCAACGCTGGTTTCGCCGCGACGACCCTCGAAATCGAGATTCATGATTTCGTAGCCGGGGGGAGTGTCCACTCCGGAACCGGGCGCGAGCGTCGGATGCACCGTGCGGAAATCCAACCGCGCCGGTTTCTTCACGTTGTCGACGATGTCAGGATTATCCTTGGTGTTGAGGCCTGGGAGCTGCACCTCGATGCGGTTGGCTCCGACGGGACGCACGATCGGCTCGGCGACACCAAGGGAGTTGATGCGGGTGTGAATGATGTCGATCGCCTTGGTGATCTTATCGGCACGGGCTTCGGGCCGGTCGGTTCCGGCCGCCTTCTCATCGACCTCCAGGGTGACCGCGATGCCGCCGGCGAGATCGAGGCCTCGCTGGAGGCGGGCCTTGGAACGGCGCAGAAGTTCGTTGAGCAGAATCTCGTTTCGCTTCTCGACGTTCTTCAGCGTGTCCTCCAGGCGGATCTCGGGGAAGTATTGCGCGAGATCAAGTTTCCGCTCCTTGCCGATTTGCTTGAGCGCGACGAAGGCGCTGGGCGTGAATTTCGGCTCCGCCTTGTGGCGGGCGTTGGCCTCGTCGAGGAGCTTGCCGAATTCAGACGGTTTGGCCGTGGCGTGCGCCCGGGCGTAGTCAACGAAGGGCGTGTCTTTCAGTGGCAGAAGCTCCGTGATCGCCCACGCCACGACGGCGAGAGAGAGCAGGATCTTCCATAGGTTGCGTTTGAGCATGGGTCGATTGGGTTGATTGAAAAGGTGCCGGTCGGCGCGGGCGCGAAACGCACCGCCGCGGATGGAGAACCGGCCACGCGGGCGGGCCCGCGCGTTGCAAAATTACTTCTTCGCCGTTTCGATGGCGCCCGGCTTGGTGACCACCGTCTGGACGAACGCCTTGCCGATCTCGATCTTGGTGTTTTCGGCGATGCGGACGACGAAGCGGTCGTCTTTCACATTGGTGATCGTGCCGAAGATGCCGCCCGTCGTCACGATTTCGTCACCCGTGCCGAGCTCCTTCAGCATCTTATCGTGGGCCTTCTGCTTTTTGCGCTGCGGCGCGATCATGAGGAAATACATCGCGGCGAAGAGCAGCACCATCGGCAGCACCCCGGACAGCATGCTCCCGGGACCGGGTTGCGGCGCACCGGCGGGCGCGGCGGTCTGAGCAAGAAATTCGAGGCCGGAAAACAGGGAGGACATTTTCGACATTGCGTGTTGGGCGATTTGAAAAAAGAAAACACGCATCTAACTGATTCGCGTCCGTTGAAAGCAAGCCCGTTTAAGTTGAGACTTTAGTCCCCCGAGCCGGAAAGCCCGACGAATTTGGTCTCGTCGCTTGCCTTGCAGGGCGTTGGCGCTCAACTCTCCCACCCTAACCTCCCCCTTTGAAACAGAAATCCTCCTCCGCCTGGTCGGTCGCCAAATCCGAAGAACACTACGGTTTCAAGCGCTGGGGCTCCGGCCACATCTCGGTCGATACCGACGGTTTCGTCAACGTGCAGCCGCTTCTCGACGGCCGCGGCATCCGGGTGCTCGATGTGGTGCAGGAGGCACTCGGCATGGGCCTGAAGGCCCCGATGGTCATCCGATTCCAGGATCTGCTGCACCACCGCGTCATGCAGATCAACACGTGCTTCGCCAAGGCGATCAAGGAGGAGGGCTACAAGGGCTCCTACCGCGGCGTGTTTCCGCTCAAGGTGAACCAGCTCCGGGAGGTGGTCGACGAGATCGTCGCGGCGGGCAAGGAGTTCAGCTACGGCCTCGAAGCCGGCTCCAAACCCGAGCTCATGATCGCGCTCGCGATGCATGAGGGCACGCAGCGGCTCATCATCTGCAACGGCTACAAGGACCACGACTACATCCGTCTCGCGCTCCTCGGCCGCAAGCTCGGCAAGAAGATCATCCTTGTCGTCGAGCAGCTCTCGGAGCTGGACGACATCATCAGGATTTCCCACGAGGTCGGCGTAAAGCCCATGATCGGATTTCGCGCCAAGCTCCAGACGCGCGGCGAGGGCAAGTGGGCGATGTCCTCGGGCGACAACGCCAAGTTCGGCCTCAACACCGCCGAGATCCTCTTCGCCTGCGAAAAGCTCCGCGCCGCCAAGCTGCAAGCCTGCCTGCGCCTCGTGCATTTCCACATCGGCTCCCAGGTGCCCAATATTCTCACGATCAAAAACGCGGTCGTGGAGGCGACGCGCTTCTACTGCCAGCTCGCGAAGATGGGTTTTCCGATGGGCTACCTCGATGTCGGCGGCGGCCTCGGCATCGACTACGACGGCTCGCGCACGAACTTCGAATCCTCGATGAACTATTCGATGGAGG
>JBDSGI010000548.1:0-3085 GCA_039919035.1 Opitutaceae bacterium | reverse complement strand
GCACGGCGATGAACACCCCGCTGCGCGACGTGCCGATGGCGATCAACGTCATCACCGCCGAGTTTCTCGCCGACACGCTCGTGGGCGTCGATCTCGCCCGCGCCTTCGACTTCAATTCCTCGATCACCCAGGTGGCGCGGCAGCCGGTCAGCAACAACGGCGGCTCCTTCGCGATCCGCGGCTTCCGCAACCGCAACACTCTCGTCGATGGCGTGAGCGCGGGCGAATTCGTCGCCCCGATCATGATCGATCGCATCGAGGTCGTGAAGGGCCCGAACACCCTCTACGGCCAGTCGGACCCGGGCGGCTTGATCAACGTCATCAGCAAGCGCCCGCTCGGTCGCGAGCGGCTTTCGCTCACGCAAAAGGTCGGCGGACGCGGGTATCTCGTGACCGAGGTCGACGCCAATCCAGCGCCCATGGGGAATCTCGGTATCCGCCTCGTTGGCTCGTACACCGAGACCGACGGCTACCGCAAGGCCGACGGACGCACGATTAACACCTACGGGATCGCGAGCGACTATAAGCTCACTCGCGACACCACGGTGCTATTTCACCTGAGCACCAGCCGCTCCAGCGGCATTCCCGCGCAGCGCGGCGCGTTCGCTTTCGAGCTCATCCCAACTGATCTCAACGGCGACGGCCGTATCAGCACGACCGTCGGCCCCGACGGCGTCACGGAATCGACCGCGCGGTTCAACAACACCTTTCTCCCGCGCGACTACACGGCGCAGACCGTCAACAACCACTTCGAACAGACGAACAATTACCTGCAAACTGGCCTTCGCCACGTCTTCAACTCCCACGTCACCGTGCAGTATGTTTTCTTCCGCACCGACCTCGACATGGCGATGAACTGGCGGGAATTCAACACGTTCAACCCGGTCACCAACGACAACTTCAATCCCCTGAGCCCCGGCCGCGCCGTCGCCGTTGCCAGCAGCGCCGACCTCAACACCGCCGCGCAATCCGACCATGATCGCAAGGAGGCGCACACGTTCAACACCCTCCTGAGTTTCCCCACGGGCGGAATCAACCACCGCATGATCATCGGCGGTCGCTACGAATGGAGCCAGAACATCGCCCGCACCTACAATCTTCGCGCGCTCAACGCCGCCGAGCGCCCCGTGCTCGAATCGATGATCGCGAAAGGCCGCAACATCCGCCTCTTTCTCACCAAGGCCGCCGTCCTCGCCGGGGAAAAATACTGGCTCGACGAGGTCCCCACCTACGAGGAAAACCGCGCCCTCGGCACCCGCAACGGCAACGCCGATTTCAGCGACTCCTACGTCGGCAACGCCTACATCACCGACAGCGTCTCGCTCCTCGACAACCGGCTGAAGCTCCTCGGTGGCGCGCGCTACGTGCGCATCCGCAGCCAAGCCACCGATTTCACCGGCAAGAAAATCGGCCTCTACAATGACCAAAGCAAAAAAGGCTACCAGTTGGGCGCCGTGTTCGACGTCGTAAAGGACGTCGCCCTCTTCGCCAACCTCGCCACCGCGTTCAATCCCAACGGCGCCGATCCCAACAACACCGGTTTTTTCTACCCGGCGGAAGAATCCAAGGCCTTCGAAGTCGGTGTGAAGCTCGTCGACCTCTGGCGCGGCAAAATCAACGGCACGGTCTCCTATTACGACATCAAGAAACGCAACGTCGTGAACAGCGACTTTAACCCGGTGACATTCCGAGGCGTCGCCGAAATCACCGATCAGCAAGCCAAGGGCGTCGACGCCGAGCTGTTCCTGAACTGGACCGACAGCTGGCAGACCGTAATTAATTACAGCCACACCGACGGCAAGGTCGTCAAGAGCATCACCCTCAGCCTCGGCCTCGCGCTTGAGGGCGCGACTCCGGATCGCACGACGGTCTTCACCAACTATGCATTTCGAGCAGGGCCGCTTAAGGGCTTGCGGCTTGGCGGCGGTGTGATTGTCGCCCGCGGCCCGATCCAGCAATTTGGCACGAGCAGCAGCCGGCTCGTCCTCGAAAACGGCTACACGACCTACAACGCGTTCGCCCGCTACGAGACGAAGATCCTGGGCCGGCCGACTTCATTCGGATTCAACGCCGACAATCTCACCGACACCGACTACTTCCGCTCTCGCGGCGGCCGCAGCGATCCCCGGCAGTATGTCTTCTCAGTGAAGCTCGATCTCTGATGCGCTTTGGCCCTCCGATCGCCGCCGCCAGCTTGATGCTTGGTCTGACCGGCTGCACCCCGCCCTCGCCGCCGCCGGCGCAAACGCCGCCGGTCGCCGACCTCCACGTCGATCCCGCCCGGCTCGCCGAGTGGAACGCGTGGCGCTTCGGAATGTTCATCCACTGGGGCCCGTGGTCGCAGACCGAGATCGGCTATATCTGGAAACTCGCGATGGAGGACCCGCCGGGCGTGCGCGAGAAACGTTTCGACCTCTGGCAGACCTTCAACCCGACGAAGTTCGATCCGAAGAAATGGGCCCGCGCGGCGAAGGATGCCGGGATGAAATACGTCGTCTTTGTCACCAAGCACCACGACGGCTTCAACAACTACGACACCGCGCTGTCCGATTACAAAATCACCAACCCCGCCTCGCCCTACGCAAAGAATCCCCACGCCGATCTCACCCGCGCCGTCGTCGACGCGTTTCGCGCCGAGGGGCTCGCGATAGGTTTCTACTACTCGCACATCGACTGGCACCACCCCGACGGCCGGTATTTTTCCCGGAGCTACTGGGACTACGACGAGACACGCATCGCTCGTGACCCCGCGTCGTGGCGCCGGTTCGCCGATTACGAAAAAGGCCAGCTCCGCGAGCTGCTGACCAACTACGGCAAGGTCGATCTCGTGTGGTTTGACATCTACTGGCCGTTTGCCGGCGTCGGCACCGAGCCCGTCTCCAACCCGGTCGTTCGCGCCGATGTCCTAGAACTGTTGAAGACGATGAAGACGCTCCAGCCCGGCATCATCTTCAATGATCGCGGCACCGACATCTACGGCGGATTTTCGACGCCCGAGCAGCGCGTGCCCGAGACCGGCATTCCCGGCAACTGGGAGTCAAACATCACGATCACCAACGAGCGCGGCTTCTGGTTCAAGGGCGAC